>NZ_KV796752.1:0-70217 GCF_001809235.1 Corynebacterium sp. HMSC072A04
ATAAGGCCCTTAGCTAACATTGAACTTAAACTCGACCACGTTCCGTAGCCGAATAACCTTTGGAGCCGCGCCGTCAGTTAGCAGAGATGTGGCACCGCAGCGCCTAGGCAAGAGGAGGCAGATGAGTATCGACGATATCGCGGACCACGTCGATGTCGACGCCGAAATACTGGTGCACCAGGATGTTGCGGAAATCCCGAATCTGAGGCCAGACGATCTCAGGGTGCGCGCCGGTGATCTCATCGGGAAGATGGTTCACGGCTTCGCCGGACTGCGACTCACAGCGGCACCGCCTCGGCGAGCGTCGAAGCGGATACCGGGTGCCTGAGCAACTGGGCAGGAAACACGTCGATGCCATCGCGCCCGAACAGAGCGCGACTCTCCTCGAGCAGACCAGACGCACGCATCAGGAGACGTCCCTCCGCAGGGTCCATCCCGACGAGGATGTCGATGTCCGATCCTGCAGACGCGGTGCCGCGCGCGACGGACCCGAACAACTTCGGGTTGGTCGCGCCGTACCGATCGATGAGCACCTGGAACTAGTCAAGACGCGCAACGAGAATCCCGCGTAGGGCAAGCGTCTCAGGCGTCATGACGGTCTCAGACATGCTTCCGGGGGAAACGGGCCCGGCAGCACGTCGACATGGAGCTTTGACATTGAAGCGGAACTCCACCGCGTTCTTAAGGGCCGACGACATTCTCCCGTCTCACCGCCGCACCAGGCGGCACTGACGCGCTGCCACCACTTACAGCCGGTCGTCTCGCCCGCCCGCCATGACGCACTCAACGAACGAGCGATAGAGCAGGCTTACACGCGTCTCGCACTAAACGACCGGGCAGCAGCGTCACGGAGGTTCCGAAGTAGCGGCTATCGCAGTGCACCTAAGGGTTTGGTGAGGGAACCAGCCATTCGGCAGCGGTACGGAACGTAGCCCTCAGTTGCGGGTGCTCCCGCACGATCTCTCGCTGCCGCTCCGCCGGCAACCCGAGCTCGTGCAAGACGTTGAGGATTACGACCGCGGTCGTCACCTCGACGACGGCGATCAGCTCCTCGATGGAATGGTTGGGCGTTCTGCCCTCGTGCGCGAGGTCATTGCGGGCGCGCGTCGTCCACTTCGCCCAATGGTCGACATCCGGTAAGAGCTGTGCGATCGCTTCCTGATCGGGTCGCGCGGCGAGGGCATGGAGCCGATCACGGAGGGTCGGGTCGTTGCGGATCGCCCCCTTGAACCTGTTTCGGTGCTCATCGGGAACCTGCGCCAGCATCGCCTCTCGCATCGCCCTGAACTCCGCGTTGGGGAACGGTTTCTCGTCGATGCGGAGGTTGCGGTGCAACACCTCGGCAGCATCGACTGCCGTCAGAAGATTGTTCTCAACAAAACGGGCCGGTGCGTAGCGCAAGCCCAAGATCATGTTTGTCGCTGCCTCCAGGCGGCCATGGGCCTCGCACCATCGGGGCATGACCTCCTCAAATGGGATCGAGCCGCAGGTGAAGAACATTCGGTGGTGATCGACGACTTTCGCGTCGTGTTTTCCAAGCGCGGCCGGTGAGTAGAGCACATCGGCACGTCGGCGCGGCAGCGGGCGGCCATCAGGGAAGTGCGACTCGGTCCCGGCAACTTCCAGTCGGAGCCAGATCACTCCGGCCGCGCGATGCGTCGCCAGGGAGATCAGGTCCTGCACCAGGCTCGCCTCCTGCAGAGCAACACTCAGAGAGAATGGTTCGGCTGGCACGACGCAGATGGACACCGTGTCCCGCATACGTCCGACGCTTCCTCCCTTGCGCTGGTCGAAGAATGGAAGCGTGTGCGTGTGCTGAAGGCGATACTCAGTGTCGTCGACCACGACCGATTGCGCCTCGACCGGCTTCACCGAGATACGCCCGGTCCCATCGATCTTGCCGTCGGGAGCCCCGAGGGATCCTTCGAACACAGAAGACGCCGCCCAGAGACTCAGATCCTCGACTGAGACTTCTGCCCTAGCGAACGCCGGATCCGCGTCACCGCTGACATGCGCGCCGATGATGGCGACCGTCGCGGTCACGGTCTGCTTATCAGGGCTCGCCACTCGCGCACCCATGGTCCTTCTGGTGCTCCTAGGAACACAGCCAAGCAGTGTGATCTCCCTGAGCTCGGCCACACCGTGCATGACTTCCCAGGTGCGGGTTCCTTCGTGAACAGCAGTCCATCCAGACGAGTCCGTCGTCAAGATCCGATCCTCGAAGGTGCCGATCAGCGACAGAGAGAGACCATCTTCCGGGTCGTACCGTAGGACACCCGGGACCTTCTCGCTAGGGGCTTCCGGCAGCCACCACACGCCAGCCCACTCGCCGGCCTTGTCGAGGTTGAGAGGATCATTAGGCATCGTACTCCCGGTCCCGGGCTCCTTCCTGTCTTGCGGCCAGATGTCAGGTCGAAAATCTTTACTCCACCACATGCCCCCCACGTAGGACAATCTACAGCGAGATCATGGTCAACTGAGATCGGATGCGGCGACTGGCACACAATCGCAGTTCGACGCGACGGCACAGCCCTCGCAACTGGCAACAATCAGCGAGGGCAGACCGACGTCGCCCGGTGGACACACGTGTCCGGGGTCTTTGCCGGCTACCTACACACCGTCGGCTTACACGAAGACGGCACCGTCGTCGCCGTCAGCGACGACAGCAGAGGCCAGTGCGATGTCCAGTCATGGACCGGCATCACAGCGATCGCAGCCGGAGCGAGACACTCGCTCGGGCTGCGGGCGACCACACCGAGCAGCAATGCAATGTCAACGCCTGGGCCGCTCGACCACAGATGAACTGAAGTCCAGCGTGCCCGATAATCGGCGGTCGATCACACGTTGAATCTAAACTCCACGCAGACGACATCCTCAGCCTGCTAGACCTCGCAGACCGCCAGCTCGCCAGCAGCCGCTTTGACACGAAGCTCTCACCGCCTACCGGGCGCGCAGTTCCACGGGCACAGCCTTAAAGCTTGCGGATAAGCTCTGCATCAGCCACGAGGTTTTGCGTGAGCTTCTCAGCTTCAAGCCCACTCAAGTCACAGCTGTCGAAACGGGCCAGCCAGTCGGCCCGAACAGCGGGGGAGTCGAACCAGGTTGCGCGCTCGGCTTCAATATCCTCGATGCCGCTCAAGGTACGGCCGTCGCGGGTGCGGATCTCGAGGTCGTCGACAAGCGGGGCAATCGCTTGAAGCCCTGGGACGATGGCTTTAAAGCCCGACGTATGGGAAACCTCATTGGTCCAGCGCGGGTAGCGGCTCACACGCTGCGCCTCCAGGTAGCGCTGGACCACGCCCAGCCTGGAGACCTCCTGCGCCACCGCCAGGCCCACGACCTTCACGCGGAAACCCGCAGACCGAAACTTGGCTATCTCACCCGCGATGAATTCCGGGTTGGACAGCGTGTTCTCAATGATGAGGGAGTGCCCGTGCTGACGGCCATACTCAATCAGCGAGGACATCCAATAGGGCACCGGCCCATTGGTGAGTACGTCCATGCGTAAGGGATCGCGCTCCACAATCTCGTCGAGGGCGGGGTGCAGCTTCCGAATCTCATCGGAATCAAGGACCGCGTGACCGTTCTTTACCGATTCAATGGCCGTTGATTTGCCTGACGCTGGCTGCCCCGCCACATAAATGACCTCTGGAACAGCCGGACCATGAGCATTCGATCGGCCGAAATAGCTGGCTTGCAGAGTCTTTAGCCGTTGCTCCATAACCTGCGGATCAACGGGGAAGTCAGCGGCAGAAAGCATAGGCTATGCCGCTTTGTGCTCGGAGGAGAGGGCTTCAAGCCGCTGCGCAAAGAGAGCCGCAGCGGATCGGATGGCTTCGATGTCAGTTGCATCAACCTCGCCAACCATGTCCTCTACCAGCCAGTTCTGGCGAATCCACCATTGCGATTCAACGTCGTTGCCTGCTTCAGCGGCCCTAGTGAGGTAGGCAGCTTTCAGCGAGGACGCAACCTCCTTCATGGCGTCGAAGGCTGCGTACTCGATCTCCGGGACTTTGGCGGTGCTCATGGCGCTAAGAATAGCAGCGCCACGGCGGTTTTAGCCGTTGATAATCTGCGGGTACGCCAGGCCCTTGAGGCCCTCGGTGCCGAACTCCACGCCGTAGCCGGAGGACTTGATACCGCCGAAAGGCACACGCGGATCCACGGCACCGTGGCTGTTGATCCAGGTGGTGCCAGCCTCCAGCTGAGCAGCAACTTCCAGAGCGCGCTCGCGGTTGGAGGACCACACGGAGGAGCCCAAGCCCACGTCCAGCTTGTTGGCCTGCTCGATGGCCCAGTCGAGGTCGGTGTACTTGATAATCGGCAGTGCCGGACCGAACTGCTCCTCGACGACCAGCGGGTTATCCGGGTCGATATCCGCCACCAGGGTGGTGGGGTAGAAGTAGCCCGGCGCGTCGTAGTCCGGGTCGCCGCCCAGCAGCACGCGGGCACCCGAGTCCTTGGCAGCGTTGACGAGCTTGTCAACGATGTCGAACTGCTGCTTGTTCTGCAGCGGGCCGAGCACGTTCTCTTCCTCCAGGCCCACGCCCATCGGGGAGGCCTTGGCCACCTCGATGAGGGCTTCGCAGACGGCGTCGTACAGCGACTCCGGCACGTACACGCGCTTCATCGCCGCACAGGTCTGGCCGGTGTTGATGAACGCACCCCAGAAGAGGTCGCCGGCGATCTCCTTCGGGTCGGCGTCGTCCAGCACGATGCCGGCATCGTTGCCGCCGAGCTCCAGCGTGAGGCGGGTGAGGTTGTCGGCGCTGGCCTCCACGATCTTCTTGCCGGTGGCGGTGGAACCGGTGAACATGATCTTGTCGACGCCCTCGTGGGTCGTCAGCGCCGCACCAACCTCACCGGCACCGCTGACGACCTGCAGGATGCCCTCCGGCAGCACGGAGTTCACGACCTTGAGCAGGCCTAGTACGGAAAGCGGGGTGTACTCGGAGGGCTTGACGACGACCGCGTTGCCCATACGCAGCGCCGGCGCAATCTGCCAGATGGTGATCATCATCGGCCAGTTCCACGGGCCAATAGCTCCAACGACGCCGAGTGGGCGGTAGTTGACGGTGGCGGTGATGTCATCATCGACGGCCGTGTAGTTGGGGTGCTCGAAGGAGGCGGTAGCATTCAGCCACGCAGAGCAGGCGCCGACCTCGAAGCGGGCGTTCGGGCCGTTGAGCGGCTTGCCCTGCTCACGGGAGAGCAGCTCCACCAGCGCTTCGGCATTGGCCTCCACCGCAGCCGCAGCCTTGGTGAGCAGCTCGCAACGCTCTTCGTCGCTCAGCTTGGCAAAGTCCTTTTGTGC
Organism: Corynebacterium sp. HMSC072A04; assembly: GCF_001809235.1. Taxonomy (NCBI): domain Bacteria; kingdom Bacillati; phylum Actinomycetota; class Actinomycetes; order Mycobacteriales; family Corynebacteriaceae; genus Corynebacterium; species Corynebacterium sp. HMSC072A04. The sequence continues at coordinate 5,315 of NZ_KV796752.1, forward strand.
CGCGCGTGCGGTCTCAACTGCAGCGTTGAGGTCCTCTACGGTGTTTTCTGGGGCGCGGCCAACGACCTCACCGGTGGCGGGGTTGAGGATGTCACGTCCATTCTCGTCCGTGATGGCGTTGAGCAGATCAGCGTACGTGGCGAACTGAGTCATGAGATCTCCTTCAGGGAAGTCGAGGGCCCCGCGAGCAAAGCCCAAAAGTTACTTTTGTTTAGGATGTTACCTGCACCACATCTACAGGCTTGACTCTGAGTGCACACAATTTGTCCAAAAATGTGCCAGTTCTCACGATATGATTCCAGTTATGTCTTCCTCCGCCGTTGAACATTTCGATATCGCGTCGTGGCGCACCGCGTCATCCGATTCTTTTGGACAACTCGACGTGGACGCCGAAGACCCCTCTTCCTTTCACGCCACGCTGCGCTCCACGAAGGTGGGGGACATATCCCTCTTCGACATGCACACCTCCCCGCACACCGTGAACCGATACAAGGTTTCCACCGACGAGGTCCCTTTTTGCAAGCTCAGTTTGCAGATCACAGGCTCCTCAACCATGAGCCAGGACGGGCGAACCTGCGAGCTTCGCCCGGGGGACCTAGCGCTATACGTCACCCAGCGGCCCTACACCCTGCGCTATCCGGAGGAACAAAACACCCTCATTGTTCACTTCCCACAGAGCTTCCTCGACATCTCACCCGCGCAGATCCAACGCCTCACCGCGAATCCGATCTCACGCTCACACGGCCTCGGCGCGGTGGCCGTGCCCCTCTTTGAACAGCTTGCCAAGAACCTGGACCTATTGAAGGGCCCGCATGCCACGGCCCTAGTCCGCTCGGCGCTGACCATGCTGGTGTCAGTCTTGGCCTCCGACGTCGCCGACGAACCCTCTGCAGGCACACTCCTGTTCAACCAGGCCACCGCCTACATCGAGAAGCACTTGGGCGACCCGGACCTAGGCCCGAGCACCATCGCCCAAGCACTCTTCGTATCGGTACGCCACCTCCACGCCAAGTTCTCCGAACAGGGCCTCTCCGTAGGCAGCTACATCCGAACGAGGCGCCTAGAGCACATCCGCAGAGAACTCGTGGACCCGCGGCACTCCGAGGAATCGATCAGCCACATCAGCGCCCGCTATGGCCTGCACGATCCCTCGCACCTGTCACGCATCTTCAAGGCGGAGTACCACAAGTCACCGAGTGCGTACCGAGCAGCGGCCAGCGAATAGCACCGGCAAGTTTGGCATAAAAGACAATGCTGGCACCTCTCACAAAGGAGGTGCCAGCATCATTATCAGCGGATTTAATGCACTATTTATGCATTCGCGTACGGGTCACGCATAGCGATGTACTGCAGCGAGGTGTACTCGTCCAGGCCCTCAGCGCCGCCCTCGCGGCCCATGCCGGACTGCTTCACGCCACCAAATGGGGCAGCGGCGTTGGAGATGACACCAGCGTTGAAGCCCATGAGTCCGAACTCGAGGCCATCACCGATGCGCCACATGCGATCGGAATCCTCGGTGAACACGTAGGAGGCCAATCCGTACTCGGTGTCGTTAGCAATCTCAATTGCTTCCTTCTCATCAGAGAAGGTCAGGATCGGAGCAATCGGGCCGAAGATCTCCTCCTGTGCCACGCGGGCATCACGAGGAACGTTGGTCAGAACGGTCGGGGCGTAGAAGTAGCCCTTGCCCTCACCCGGCTTGCCGCCGACGATAGCCTTGGCGCCCTTGGCCACGGCATCGTCGACAAGCGCGGTGATGTTATCCAGCGCCTTCTGCTCCACGAGCGGACCACAGGTAACGCCCTCGTCGAGGCCGTTGCCCACCTTGAGCTCACCGATGCGCTTGGCGAACTTCTCCGCGAACTCATCAGCGATGGACTCGTGAACGATGAAGCGGTTGGCGGCGGTGCAGGCCTCACCGATGTTGCGCATCTTGGCGCCCATTGCGCCCTCGACGGCCTGGTCAATGTCGGCGTCCTCAAAGACGATGAACGGAGCGTTGCCGCCCAGCTCCATCGAGGTGCGCAGGACGTTGTCCGCAGCTGCCTTGAGCAGAGTCTTGCCCACCGGGGTGGAGCCGGTGAAGGAAACCTTGCGCAGACGAGAATCCGCCATGATCGGCTCGGAGATAGCAGACGCAGACTTACCGGAGACCACGTTGACCACGCCAGCCGGAACGCCAGCATCAATCATGGTCTGTGCGAAGTACTGGGTGGTCAGCGGCGTCAGCTTGGCCGGCTTCACCACCATGGTGCAACCAGCGGCGATGGCCGGTGCAATCTTACGGGTAGCCATGGCCAGCGGGAAGTTCCACGGAGTGATAAGCAAGCACGGGCCCACCGGCTTACGACGGGTCACCATGCGCAGGGTGCCCTCCGGCGCCGGCAGGGTACGGCCGTAGTCACGAACGGCCTCCTCGCTGAACCAACGCAGGTACTCAGCGCCGTAAGTAACCTCACCGTAGGACTCTGCCAGCGGCTTGCCCATCTCCAGGGTCATCAGCGCAGCGAACTCGTCCTTGCGCTCCTGCACCAGGTCAAAAGCACGGCGCAGCAGGTTGGAGCGCTCGCGGGTGGACGTGCGTGCCCACTCATCCTGCACGGCGCAGGCGGCGTCCAAAGCCTTCTTCGCATCCTCAGAAGTAGCGGAGGCAAGGGTGGCGATAACTTCACCGGTTGCCGGGTTTTCCACGTCGAAAGTGGATCCATCGGAGGCGTCTCCCCACTCACCGTTAATCAGCAAGCCAGTCGGAACCTTGGCCAGCAGCTCGTCAATATTGACCTTGTTGTTTTCACTCATGGTTCTTTTTTACCCTCCCAAATGGAATTTGTCTGCCAGTTGGCGTGCCGCACCCGAAAGAAGTTGAACATCCGCCCCAACCAGGGCAAATGATGCGCCGGAAGCTATGTATTTCTGGGCCTGTTCAAGGTTGAAAGCGTTGACGCCTACCTTCTTTCCGGAAGCGCGCACGGCTTCAAATGTGTGATTAACCGCCTCGATCACATCCGGATGGGTCTGCTGACCCAGCAGCCCCATGGAGGCCGCCAGATCAGAGGGACCGACGAAGATGTTGTCCACCCCGTCAAGAGCCACGATTTCTTCCACGTTCTCTACCGCGGTCGCAGACTCAATCTGCACCGTGAGGCTCACCGTATCTGAGGCATTGGCGAGGTAGTTCTCCACGCCGTTCCAGCGTGAGGAGCGGGCCAGCGCCGAGCCCACGCCGCGCACGCCGCGGGGAGGGTAGTGCATGGCTGCTACGGCAGCCTCGGCTTCCTCGACGGTATCAATCATGGGCACCATCAAGTTTTGTACACCCAGGTCAAGGTACTGTTTGATGAGTGCCGTGTTGTTTACTGGCACGCGGACCACGCGCGTCACGCCGTAGGCGTCGGTAGCCCGCAGCAGAGAGAGGATGGTTTCGAGGCCATAGGGCGAGTGTTCGCCGTCGATCAGCGTCCAGCTAAAGCCAGCCGAGGCGATGATCTCCGCTGCAGCCTCCGAGCCGGAACAGATCCAGGCGCCAACGAGCGGCTGCTCGGCCTTTTCTAGGACGTCCGCGAAAGTGGGCGGCAGCTTTACTGGAATCGGCATGTGATGGACCCCAACTTTCCATAGTCTGCATGGACGGTATCGCCCGGTTCAACCCACATGGGCTTGGTGAAGGAACCGGCCAGGATGATGTCGCCGGCGGCAAGGCTATCGCCGTGCGCATGAAGCTTGTTGGCAAGCCAAGCCACGCCCATTGCCGGGTGGTTGAGCACAGCCGCGGCCACACCCGTATCTTCGATGGATTCGTTGCGGTAGAGCAATGCAGACACCCAGCGCAGGTCGACGTCTGCGGGATCCACCGGGTTGCCGCCGTAGATCATGGCGCCGAGGGCTGCGTTATCCGAAATGGTGTCGACAATGGTGCGTCCCTCCATCTCAATGCGGGAGGAGAGGATCTCTAGAGCAGGGACGACATACTCAGTAGCGCGCAGCACGTCGAAAATGCTGCAATTCGGCCCCTTTAGCTCCTCCTTGAGCACGAAGGCCAGCTCAACCTCGATGCGGACGTTGGAGAACTGCGCGTGCTCGATAGTGGAGCCGTTCTCATAAACCTGGTCTTCAAAGATTGCGCCGTAGTCCGGTTCGGTAATTCCCGTGGCCTCCTGCATAACCTTGGAGGTCAGGCCAATCTTACGACCGACGAGACGGCGCCCGTCTTCGATGCCGCGGCGCACCCACTCGCGCTGCACCGCGTAGGAGTCCTCAATGCTCATCTCCGGGAAACGGGCGGTCAGCAGCGGGACCATCGACCGGTCCTTTTCGGCTTGCGCCAATTCATCTGCGATAGCGATGTGCTGTTTCTCATCCAGCATGTATTTCGCTCCTTACTGTGTTATTGAACGTGACTGTGGTGTTGTAATGGTTGTTAAACGTTGCGGTTTCACGTGAAACGACAACGCGGCCCCGCGTTATGTGCGCATTATCGACGCCGCGGGACCACGTTAATCAACCTGAGTGCTTAGGCCGTTTTAGAGCTGGTTACCCAGCTTGTACTCGCCCTGCTTCCACTCCGGCATCTCCTCCGAGTCTTCCTTACGGGTGTAGGAGAAGCCGTCCGCACCAATGGTGGCCTCGAGCTCGGACTCATCCTCGCGAGCGACCAGCGGCACCGGGTTGCCATCCAGGTCGAGGACGGTGGAGCCATCGCGGTACCAGGACGGAACAACCGGGGTTCCCCACCAGTCACGGCGCTGGTTATCGTGGACATCCCAGGTCACGACCGGGTTATCCGGGTCGCCGGTGTAGTAGTCCTGGGTGTAGATCTCTACGCGGTGGCCATCCGGGTCACGCAGGTACAGGTAGTAGGCGTTGGAGACGCCGTGGCGGCCCGGGCCGCGCTCAATGCGGTCGGATTCGCGGAGCGCACCCAGCTTGTCACAAATCGCGATGATGTTGTGCTTCTCATGGGTAGCAAAGGCGATGTGGTGCATACGCGGGCCATCGCCACCGGTCATGGCGGTGTCGTGCACCGTCGGCTTACGACGCATCCATGCAGCGTAAACGGTTCCTTCCTCATCGCGAATGTCCTCGGTGGTGCGGAATCCGAGCTCTTCCATGTACTTCACTGCGGCAGTAACGTCCGGAGTGATCTGGTTGAAGTGATCGAGGCGAACGAGCGCACCAGGGATGTGGGCGTCGTATGCCCAGGCCAGACGCTCACGGTGCTCAACCTCGTAAAAGAACTCGTACGGGAATCCCAACGGATCCTGTACACGCACGGAGTCACCGATGCCCTTGACGAAGCCATCCTTGTTACGGCGAACCTCGCAACCACGCGCCTTGTAGAACTCCTCGGCGAGGTCCAGATCCTCCGGCGAACGAACGCGGAAGGAGAATGCAGCGACGGCAGCGACGGGGCCCTGACGCAGCACGAGGTTGTGGTGGATGAACTCCTCGTAGGTGCGCAGGTAGATTTCGTTCTCGTTTTCCTCGGTCACGACGAGACCGAGGGTGTCAACATAGAACTTACGGGATGCAGCGAGATCGGTAACGATGATCTCCATGTAGGCGCAACGCAGAATGTCGGGGGCCTGAATGTCAGCCATGATGGCTCCTTAGTGTGAATTAGTAATGGGGGAGTGGAGAGGGCATGCAGACGTTACTGGTCCTGCTTGCCAAAGACCGGGTTGTGCACCTTGTCCAGGTTGATGTGGACGGCCTGCTGGTCGGTGTAGAAGTCGATCGAGCGGTAGCCGCCCTCGTGGCCCAGGCCGGAAGCCTTAACGCCGCCGAAGGGGGTGCGCAGGTCGCGGACGTTATTGGAGTTGAGCCACACCATGCCGGCCTCAACGTTCTGGGCAAAGTTGTGGGCACGTTTCAGATCCGAGGTCCACACATAGGCGGCAAGACCATACTTCGTGTTGTTCGCCAGCTCGAGTGCCTCTTCGTCGGTATCGAACGGGGTGATAGCAACAACGGGACCGAAGATCTCTTCCTGGAAGATTCGTGCGTCCGGCTTGACGTCAACGAAGACGGTCGGCTGGACAAAGTTGCCTTCCTCGAAGCCTTCCGGGCGCTCGCCGCCGGCGGCCAGGGTGGCCTCCTGCTTGCCAATCTCGATGTAGGAGGTGACCTTCTCGTAGTGCTCCGGGTGGACCAGGGCGCCGACCTCGGTGGTCGGATCGGAGGGCAGACCCACCTTCACGCGCTTAGCCTGGGCGGCGTAGCGCTCCACGAACTCATCGTAGATATCGCGCTGAACCAGGATGCGGGAGCCAGCGGTGCAACGCTCACCGTTGAGGGAGAAGACACCGAAGATACAGGCGTCGATAGCGGTCTCCAGGTCGGCATCGCTGAAGACGATGGCCGGGGACTTGCCACCCAGCTCCATCGACAGGCCCTTGAGGTGCGGGGCTGCGTTGCCGAAAATGATCTGGCCGGTGCGAGATTCACCGGTGAAGGAGATCAGCGGGACGTCCGGGTGCTTAACCAGCGGGTCGCCGGCGTAGCCTTCCTCGCCGAAGCCGTTGACCAGGTTGAAGACGCCCTTCGGCAGGCCAGCCTCCTCGAAGATGCCCGCCCACAGCTGTGCGGACAGCGGAGTGAACTCAGCAGGCTTGAGGACGACGGAGTTACCGGTGGCGATGGCCGGGGCCAGCTTCCAGGACTCCAGCATGAACGGGGTGTTCCACGGGGTAATCAGGCCCGCCACGCCAATCGGCTTACGGTTGACGTAGTTGATCTGGCGGCCCGGTACCTTGTAGGCGTCGTCAGCCTGGGCGACAATCAGGTCAGCGAAGAAGCGGAAATTCTCCGCAGCGCGCTTGGCCTGACCGTTGGCCTGGGTGATCGGCAAGCCGGAGTCGAAGGATTCCCAAGCAGCGAGCTTGTCTGCGCGGCTTTCGACGATGTCGGCGATCTTGTTGAGGACGCGGGCGCGCTCACGCGGCAGCGCCTTGGACCATGGGCCGTTCTCGAAGGCGTCCTTAGCGGCGGCGACCGCCTTGTCAATGTCCTCCGGCTTGCCAGAGGCGGCCTTGATGTAGGTCTTATTGGTTACCGGATCCAAGACCTCGAATTCATCGCCGTCGATCGACGGGACAAACTCGCCGTTGATGTAGTGAAGAATCTTCTCTGGAAGGTCGGTGGGCTTAGCAGCATCGTTGTTAATAGCCATGAGTGCTGTGAACTCCTTAATCGTTTTTCTTGCGATAGGTGTTGAGGGTGGACAGTCGGTGTTGCCTGGCCACTTTTTCTATGTAGGCGGGTTCCGCGCCAGCCTCGATGAGGCTGACCAATTGCTCGTGCTCGCGCGTTGACTCTTGGGCTCTCTCCGGCACGTAGCGGAAGGTCGAGACGCGGGGGTATTCCAATTGCTTCCATTGGTCCACCACCAAGTCCTTCAACCTCTCGTTCGGGCACTTGGAGAAGAGAACGCTATGAAATTCTTTGTTGAGCTGGGTAAATTCTTCTGGATCGTGGTGGATATCGAGCTCCCGCATGCGCTGGTTGATCTCTCGCGCCCGGGCAATATCCTCCGCGTTGAGATACGGGGCGGATTGGGCCGTGGCATTGGCTTCCACGGTGGCCACGATGTCCATGGATTCGTAGTAGGCCTCGCGATTGTAGGTGGTCACGCTGGCACCGACGTTGCGTTCGTAGGTGACCATCCCTTCCGCTTCGAGTTGCCGAATAGCCTCGCGGACGGGAACTACGCTGATCCCCAGTTCATCCGCGATTGTTGCCAACACGAGGCGATACCCGGGCTCATAGTCGCGAGTCCGAATCCTTTCACTTATCCAGTTATAGGCTTGTTGGGATTTACTTTCCCCGGCTGGTGCTGCGGTTTGCGTCATTGACCACCTGCCTTTCCATCACGGAAAGCGATGTAGGCTTCCTTGTTCGCTCCGGTCGGCGGGAAGAGCCCATCCAAGCTGGCGCCTTCCTCCACCTGGGAAGCGACCCATTCGTCCTCGTGCTCCTTGGCGAGGGCACCTTCGGCGACTTCGGCTGCGATATCGCGGGGGATGACCACGACGCCGTCATCATCACCAACGATGATGTCACCTGGGAGGACGGTGGCGTTTCCGCAGGAAACAGCGATATCGCTATCCCACGGGACATGCTTGCGGCCGAGCACGCAGGGGTGAGCGCCCTGGGTGAAGACGGGCAGGCCGATCTCCTTCACAGCCTCGTAGTCACGCACGCCACCATCAGTGACAACGCCGGCTGCACCACGTACCTTGGCGCGCAGTGCCAGAATGTCACCCAGTGTTCCTGAGCCGGATTCCTGGCGGGCCTCAATAACGATGACCTCGCCTTCCTTGACGGTGTCGAAGACTTTCTTCTGCTCGTTGAGGCCACCGCCGTGGGACTTGAACAGGTCCTCGCGGCCGGCCACGAAGCGCAGGGTGCGGGCAACGCCCACCATCTTGGTTCCCTTAGCCTGCGGGTACACGCCTTCGATCACGGACTGGTTGATGCCGCGCTTGCGCAGCTGAGCGGACAAGCCGGCGGTCGGGGCCTTCTCCAAGGCCGCCTTGAGCTCGGGATCGAGGCCGACCGCATCCTTAGGAGGAAGGCCGGCGGATTCGCGGTCACCGTAGGCGTCCTCGCGCTGCTTATCATCCACGTAGGGCAGGTTGCCCAGCTGCGGATCGAAAGAGGCGGGGACCTCCTTCACGGTAGTCTTCAGCCTGCCGGAGCTCACGCCACCTGGCACGTCAACCTCGACCTCAACAACGTCACCAGGCTCAATGACAGAGGAGCCGGCCGGGGTGCCGGTGAGGATGATGTCACCGGTCTCCAGCGTCATGTGCTGGGATAGGTCGGCCACAAACTGTGCGAGCGGGAAGATGAGATCCTCATCAGAAGATGTTCCCTCCTGAACAACCTCGCCATTGACCCAGGTGCGGAGGCGAAGACCCTTGGGGTCGATCCCTTGGGCGTCGATAAGCTCCGGCCCGATGGGGGTGTATCCATCGCGGGATTTGGAGCGGGTGTTGGAGCCCTTGTCCTGCACCTTGTAGTCATACAGACCAATGTCGTTCGAAGCCGTCACGTAGGCGACGTGTTTCCACGCATCCTCAAGCGATACGTTGCGGGCCGGGGTTCCGATGATGAGCGCGATTTCTCCCTCAAAAGCCAGCAGCTCCGTTCCCTCGGGGCGTTCAACAACCCCGCCCGATTCAGCCAGCGTGCTAGTCGCCTTGAGGAAGTAGCTCGGGGTCTTGGGCCAGCGACCGCGCTGCGCCGCGCGGGACTCAAAGGCCACATGGACAGCGATCATTTTGCCCGGTTTAACCGGCAAGAACTCAGGTACAGCCATGAAGAATCCTTAATTGTGAACAAATCCTTACCCAGATCGTATATTATCCCTACCACCACCGCAAGTGGTTCAACTCACACACATTTCCATATATGGCACACCGCATGCCGAAAGGAACCAGAATGTCGCACACATCTGACACGCCGGCAATTTCGACGGCCGAACGCCGCCGCGTCGTCGCCGCGACAACCATTGGTACCGCTATCGAGTGGTACGACTACTTCCTCTATGCCGCAGTGGCCGGACTCGTGTTCAACCAGCTCATGTTCGGCCCGCTCGAGGGTGGCCTAGCCACCATCATTTCCTTCCTCACCGTGGGATTGTCCTTCCTATTCCGACCCGTCGGCGCGTTTCTGGCAGGACACTTCGCGGACCGCTTCGGCCGCCGCGTGGTCCTCATGGTCACGCTCCTCGCCATGGGTGGTGCGACCACCCTCATCGGCCTTCTGCCTACCTACGAGACTGCCGGAATCTGGGCGCCGATCCTCCTCATCACCTTGCGCATTATTCAGGGCATCTCCGCAGGTGGCGAGTGGGGGTCCGCCGTACTCATGGCTGTGGAGCACGCACCGAATGACAAGCGCGGTCTCTACGGCGCCGGCCCGCAGATCGGCGTGCCAGCTGGCCTGCTGCTCTCCTCCGGCGTCCTCTCCATCATGAACACCATTGCGCCTGGCGACGCCTTCATGAGCTGGGGCTGGCGCGTACCTTTCCTGCTCTCCTTCGTCCTCATCCTGGTGGGCTACCTCATCCGCATGGGCGTCGACGAATCCCCGGTCTTTGAAGAGATTGCGGAGCGTGAAGAAGAGGAAGCCACCAACCCCATTGGCAAGCTCTTCAAGAGCTTCACCCCGCTAGTCGTCGTTGCGGCCCTCGTTTTTGCAGGTAACGGCACCGTCGGCTACATGACTACGGGCGGCTATATTCAGCGCTACGCCACCGATCCCGACGGCCTCGTTGCCCTCGACCGCGGTGACGTCCTCAACGCGGTGACCGTCTCTGCCGTCACGTGGGCATTGATGACTTTGTTCGCGGGATACATCTCCGACTATATCGGCCGCCGAAACACCTACCTCATCGGATTCATCCTGCAGGGAATCGGCGCTGCCGCCCTTTTCCCGCTGGTTAATACGGGCAGCCTGGGGCTTCTCTACGGCGCACTCATTTTCCTGACCGTCGGCCTGGGCCTGACCTATGGCGCGCAGTCCGCGATGTACGCCGAGCTTTTCCCCGCCTCCATTCGCGCCACCGGCGTGTCCATCACTTATGCGCTTGGCTCGGTGTTGGGCGGCGCCTTCGCCCCCATGATCGCTGCTTCGCTCGTGGAGGCTACTGGCACCACCTTCGCGGTGTCGGGCTACCTCGTCTCCGCCTCGATTGTCGGTTTCATCTGCGCCTTCATCCTGCGTGAGCGCAAGGGAATCGCTCTCGGCGCAGAGCACGAGGCCGAGCAATCTCAGGGGCACTTCATCTTCAGCCCGCGCTAGGCGACGTCCCGTGCGCAGATCATTGTGCAGGAGCCGCGTATCATATATGATTCTAGAAATAAGACCCAGCTCACATCCTCCAGACGCCTTGAACTGAGTCACCACCTCCACGAGCAAAGCTCACAGAGCGATGGGGGAGTAGATACCACCCCCATCACTCGCTTTTGTTCTCGACCACGACAACCCGCTGACTAAGGAGTCCACAGTGCAGTTCCACCACAACGGCTACGTTTCGGAAGATCCCCGCGTGCACGAGCCCGCCGGGTATGGCATCGATCGCGCCTCTGAGCTTCCCGATGAAATGGACGTCCTCATTGTGGGCTCCGGCCCGGCCGGCATGATCGCGGCCGCGCAGCTAGCAATGTTCCCCGACGTCAACACGCGCATCATTGAACGCCGTCCTCACCGCCTCGAGTTGGGCCAGGCCGACGGCATCCAGTCCCGCTCCGTAGAAACCTTCCAGGCCTTCGGCTTTGCCAAGGAAATCACGGAAGAGGCCTACGAAATCACCGAGATGTCCTTCTGGAACCCCGATCCGCAGGACCGCTCCAAGATTGTTCGCGGCGCCCGCCCGATTGACGACGAACACGGAATCTCCGAGTTCCCCCACCTCATTGTGAACCAGGCTCGCGTGTTGGACTACTTCGCCCGTTACGCACGCCGAGCACCCGGCCGAATCGCCCCGGATTACGGCTGGAACTTCGTCTCCCTTGAGGTAGGGGAGGGCGACTACCCCGTGACGGTGCACCTCGAGGATGTCGACGGCAACCCGCGCGACGTACGCGCTAAGTACGTCGTGGGCTGCGATGGCGCAAAGTCCCGTGTCCGTAAGTCCATTGGCCGCTCGCTCAAGGGTGACCAGGCCAATCACGCGTGGGGCGTCATGGACGTTGTCGTAGATACCGATTTCCCGGACTGGCGCACCAAGTGCGCCATCCACTCACAGGCTGGTTCGATTCTGCACATCCCACGTGAGGGCGGCTACTTGTCCCGCATCTACGTCGACCTCGGCGTCGTGCCGGAGGATGACAACCACAAGGTCCGCTCCACCCCGATTGAGAAGATCATCGAGAAGGCTAACGAGATTTATTCGCCCTACTTCATCGACGTCAAGATGGTCGCTTGGCACTCGGTCTACGAGGTGGGCCACCGACTTGTCGACGCGTTCGACGATAACAACGAGGATCCGCGCGTCTTCCTTACAGGCGACGCCTGCCACACCCACTCGGCCAAGGCCGGCCAGGGCATGAACGTCTCCATGCAGGATGGCTTCAACATCGGCTGGAAGCTCGGCCATGTTCTCGACGGCCGCGCCCCGAAGGAGCTCCTGACCACCTACCACGGTGAACGCCAGCCAGCTGCCCAGAACCTCATCAACTTCGACCGCGAGTGGTCCACCCTCATGGCCACCCCGACCGAAGAGCTCGATGATCCCGAGGCAGTCGAGAAGTACTACGTTTCCGCGGAGGAATTCGCCGCCGGCATGATGACGCAGTACGAAGAAAACCTCATCGTCGGCAGCACCGAGCACCAGAAGCTGGCCGTCGGCTTCCCGGTGGGCAAGCGTTTCAAGTCCTACGAGGTTCTGCGCCGCTGTGACGCGTACCCCCAGCACCTGGGCCACCAGCACACCGCTGACGGCCGCTACCGCATCTACGCCTTCGCTGATGCACCCAAAGCCGGCGAAACCTCGAAGCTCAGCGAGTGGGCCGAGAAGGTCGGCCCCATCCTCGCCAAGTTCACCCCTGAGGGCGCCGACGAGAACACCTACTTCGACGTGAAGGCCATCTACCAGCAGACGGACCACCACGAGTACGAAATCCTCGACGCTCCACTCCTGTTCCGGCCCCGCAACGGCAAGTTCAATATCCCGAACTGGGAGAATGTTTTCAATGCTCTGCCGGGAGACAAGGATATCTTCCACACCCGCGGCATTTCCCGCGACGGTGCCGTCGTCATCGTTCGCCCGGACCAGTACGTAGGAGCGGTCCTTCCGCTGGATGACCCAGCTGCCGTCGAGGACTACTTCTCTTCCGCGCTCATCAAGCTCACCTAGTTCCGGTTTCACGTAAAACCAAGAGGGCTCAGCACAACGCTGGGCCCTCTTTCAATGCCGCCGCTAAGCCACCACGGACAAAAAGAAACCTAGGTGCTGCCAAGTGCAACACCTAGGTTTCACGTGAAACAACCACGCTTCGACTTCTACTGCAGGAGGGTCCTATCGGACGTCGCTCCCTTAATCTTCGCGAACTCCGCCATGAGATCCTCCACTGTGAGCTTCGCCTTCTGCTCGGCGTCAGCGGAGTAGATGATCTCACCCTCATGCATCATGATGAGGCGGTTTCCCACCTGCAGTGCTTGGGCCATGTTGTGCGTCACCATCAGAGTGGTGAGCTGGCCTTGCTCCACAATGCGCTTCGTCAGTGTGGTCACCAGCTCCGCGCGTTGCGGGTCGAGGGCGGCCGTGTGCTCATCCAGAAGCATCACCTTCGGGTTAGTAAAGCCGGCCATGAGCAACGAGAGGGCCTGGCGTTGACCGCCGGAGAGCAGCCCCACCTTGGTCCCCAGACGCTTCTCTAGGCCGAGCTCGAGGGATTCCAGCTGTTCCACAAAGATGGCCCGGCGCGCGGAATTGAGACCCAAACCGAGGCCGCGCTTCTTGCCGCGCAGGTACGCCAAGGAGAGATTCTCCTCAATCGTGAGGTTTGGTGCCGTACCCGCCATGGGATCCTGAAAGACGCGCCCGACCTTCCTTGCACGCTTGTGCTCCGGCTGGCTCGTCACCTCCTGGCCGTCGATCGAGATCTTTCCCGAATCCGGGATGAGCCGGCCCGCAACGGAGTTCAGCAGTGTCGACTTTCCCGCACCGTTAGAGCCGATGACAGTGACAAAGTCACCGGAGGCAAGTTCCAGGGAGACGTCGCGAAGCGCACGGCGTTCGTTGACCGTACCTGGGAAGAAGGTCTTCGAAATCTTATCTACTTTGAGCATGATCTAGGCCTTCCTCTTCCCGCGCACCTTCGTCATACGCGGCACCAGCAGAGCGACAATAACCAGCAGCGCCGTGATGAGCTTCATGTCATTCGGGTTAAGGCCTACCTGAAGCGCAGCGAAGATGATGAGACGGTAGATCACAGAGCCCAAGGCCACCGCCACCACGGCCATCCACAAGCGCGACTGGGGGAGTACCGCTTGTCCCAGGATGACAGATGCCAGACCAACCAGGATGAGTCCGATACCCATCGAAATGTCGGCGAAGCCCTGGTACTGCGCGATGAGCGCACCACACAGGCCCACCAGGCCATTGGACAGGGCCAGGGTCAGGATCTTGGTGAAATCGGTGGAAACGCCGAAGGAGGTGATCATCTGCTGATTGTCACCCGTCGCGCGCAGCGAGAGTCCCAGATCCGTGGACAGGAACCACACGATCAGCAGGCAGAGCAGCACAGCACCCACGGCGAGCAAGCCCACCCCAGCCCAGGACCCCATAACCGCATCCAATGGGGTAAACACCGAGTCTTGGGAGAGCAGCGGAACGTTGGCGCTGCCCATGATGCGCAGGTTGATGGACCACAGACCAATCATCGTGAGGATACCCGCAAGCAAACCGTCGATGCGGCCCTTCGTGTGCAGAAGCCCCGTGATGCAGCCGGCGATAAAGCCGGTGACAAAGCCCGCGGCCGATGCCAGAAAGGGATTGACCCCATTCGTAATGAGCACACCGGCCGTCGCAGCCCCGGTGGTAAAGGAACCATCGACGGTCAGGTCCGGGAAGTCAAGGACGCGGAATGTCAGGTAGACGCCCACGGCCATGACCGCATAGATGAGACCTAGCTCGAGTGCACCAATCACAGCGTCTCAGCCTTCTCCAGGATCTCCTTCGGTACCTCAACGCCCTGTGCCTTCACGGCATCCTCGTTAATGACGTAGGTGTACTCAGAGGCGGTTTCTACCGGGGTCTCGGCTGGGTCCTCGCTGTCCTGAAGGATGCGCAGCGCCATCTCACCGGTCTGGCGGCCCAGTTCCTTGTAGTCGATACCGATGGTGGCGGCAGCGCCACCTTCAACGGCACCTGAGTCCGCTGCGATGACCGGGATGGTCTTGTCATTCGCTACCTTGATGAGCGAAGAAATGCCGGAAACAACCATGTTGTCGGTCGGCACGTAAATGGCATCGACATCGCCCAGCGCTTCTACGGCCTGCGGTATCTCCGTCACGGAGGTCACCGTCTGCGACTTCACCTCAATATCCTTCGGCTTGGCGGCCTCCGCCAACTGCTCCACCTGCACCTTGGAGTTAACCTCGGCGGAGGAGTAGACCACACCGACGGTCTTAGCGTCCGGAACCAGTTGGGTAATCAGCTCGACCTGCTCCTCGATGGGCGCGGCGTCAGAGGTACCAGTGACATTCTTGCCCGGCTTATCCAGAGACTCCACCAGCTCCGCCTCCACGGGGTCCGTCACCGCGGTGAACAGAAGCGGCTTGTCCTTGATGGACTTGCTCATGGCCTGGCCGGCCGGGGTGGCGATTGCCAGGTAGAGGTCGTGATTAGCATTTGCCATCTGCTGGGAGATGGACACCGCGGTGCCCTGCTCGCCATTGGCATTCTGGATGTCCCAATCCACGTCCACGCCCGCCTCCTCGAAGGCTTCCTGGAAACCTTCCGCGGCGGCGTCGAGCGAGGGGTGCTGAACCAGCTGGTTGATACCGATGGAATAGGAGTCCCCACCACCGGAATCACCGCCGGCGCTGTCCGAGGATGAGGAGCACCCCACGAGGGCGGCGGCGCTCAGAGCGAGAGCGGAGAGAGCAGCAGCAGTTTTAGAGAACATAACGGTCCTTTTCTACTCTAGAGTGACTGTTGTGACCGTTATTTAAGCCTCTTTCCATGCGTTTAAGCAGCAGTTTTGTGAATATTTTTCCCGCACGGGGGTACTCTTAGCCCTCCAAAAGCTATACTTTGACAGTTTTAGAGTTCTATATCACATGCTTAAGCTGCATGTTTCCTACATCACCCACCTCGCTGTGGCCCTGCAGCACATAGCCCCCACGGGGGTACCCGCCGGCATTTATCTGTACGGCAGAAGGTATCGGTGTTAGAGTCAGTGATGTGAAGAACATTTCGAACCTTTGGTGGTGGCGCGCGTAACCCGCGGGCCTCGTTGTTCTCCCATATTTAAGGCCCGCAGCTGCGGGCTTTTCGGCGTTTTGCTCTCTTTAAAAGCTCGCGGCAGCACACAACATCGTTAAAGAAAGACACCGTATGCCGTTTACAGCCAAACGCGAGGTCGGGTACACACCCGATGCCAGTGCGCTCTTTTATGCCCTCGCCACGCCGCAAGATTCCCTGCTCTTAGAATCCGCGGACATTGAATCCAAGAAGAACCTCACGTGCATTGCGATCACCAAGGCAGCGCTCAAAGTCGTCTGCCACGGCCAAGAGGTCACCGCTACCGCATTAACATCCGCTGGCCAGCTGCTCCTCGACGAGCTTCGCCAGGACTTCCGCTCCAGGATCAGCCAGGACAGCGAGGAGAGCACCACCTTTAGCTTCGAGCTTTCCACCGAACACGATGAGCGCGCCCGGCTCCGCGCTACCTCCACCGCGGATATCCTGCGCACCTTACAATTCAGCACACTGTATTCCAGCGAATCACTACCCTTCATCGGTGGCGGTTTCGCCTTCGACTACGTCGAGACCTTCGAGAAGCTACCCCCGGTTCCCGACGGACTCAACGGATACCCCGATTATGAGTTTCTCGTCGCCGAGCACGTTCTCACCGTGGACCACCTGACGGAGACCGCGAAGATAGAGGGGTGGGGCGTCGACAAGCAGGCACTTGAGGAGGAGCTCGACCGCGCCGCCCGCACCGATCCCATCACGCCCCAGCCCCCACAGCCACTACCTCACATATCCGCGCGCGCCTCCATCGACGACGCTGCTTTCCGGCGTCACGTGGAGCGCCTGCAAGGCAACGTCCACGCCGGCGATATTTATCAGGTGGTCCCTTCCCGTGCGTTTAGTCTCGACTGCCCCGATGCCTTCGCTGCCTACCGCACACTGCGTGAGACCAACCCCTCGCCGTACATGTTTTACCTGCGCGGCGCCGAGCACGAGCTGTTCGGGGCCTCTCCGGAATCCAACCTGAAGTACACGGCCACCGACCGGCAGGTGCAGCTCTATCCCGTGGCCGGCACCCGCCCGCGCGGTGCGACCCACGAGCTGGACATCCGAAACGAACTCGAGATGCGCACGGATTCCAAAGAGGTCTCCGAGCACATCATGCTGGTGGACCTGGCCCGCAACGACCTCGCCCGCGTCGCCGTCCCCGGCACCCGCCAGGTCGCTGATCTGCTCCAGGTGGACCGCTACTCCCGCGTGATGCACTTGGTCTCCCGCGTCGTCGCCACGCTGCACGAGGATTTCGACGCCCTCGACGCCTACCGTGCCTGCATGAACATGGGCACTCTGACCGGCGCGCCGAAATTGCGCGCGATGGAGCTCATCCGCGAAACCGAGGGCACTCGCCGCGGCTCCTTCGGGGGAGCTATCGGTTACCTGCGCGGCGATGGATCCATGGATAACTGCATCGTCATCCGTTCCGCCTACGTCAAGGATGGAACGGCCGTCGTCCAGGCGGGCGCCGGTGTCGTTCGTGATTCCATCCCCCAATCCGAAGCCGATGAAACGGTCCACAAGGCCTACGCGGTGCTCAGCGCTATCGCCCAGGCACACAACGCATCCCTGGAGGTCATCCGATGAACCCGCACGTCGTCCTCATTGATAACCACGATTCCTTCGTCTACAACCTCGTCGACGCCCTCGCCGGCTATAACACCACCGTCTTCCGTAATACGGTGCCGGTGGAGGAGGTCCTCGCCGCCGAACCCGACATCATCATTCTCTCGCCCGGCCCCGGCCATCCGCGCGACGCCGGATCGATGATGCAGCTTATCGACGCCTCCCTCGGCCGCATCCCTATCCTCGGCATCTGCCTGGGTTTCCAGGCGCTGCTCGAGCACTTCGGCGGCACCGTCGAGCCCTGCGGCCCAGTCCACGGTTCCTCTGTGCCCATGACGCTAACCGACGCTGGTGCGAAGCACCCGCTCTTCCAAGGGCTCACTACTGATTCCGAGCCAGATAATCCGAACTACGTGGGCCGCCTCGTCCCTGTTGCACGCTATCACTCCTTGGGCTGCGCGAGCATTCCCACCCAGATGCGCAGCCTCGCGGAGACGGAGACCGCCATCGGCCCTGTCACGATGGCGGCAGAAACCGTCGACGGCATGGCCCTCGGCCTGCAGTTCCACCCGGAGTCGGTGCTAACTCCAACCGGCCCCATCATGATCGAACGCTGCATTGAACAACTTTCTTCTCTACCCACCATGGAAGGAGCCAAGTAATGACCAATAACCACGCTCTCAAGACACTGCAAGAATTCCTCGATATCCCCGAACCGACCCTCGAGCAAGCAATCGAGGTCTTCACCCCGCTGACGGTGGGGGAGTATGACGACATCCATATCGCGGCCCTCCTTACTCACATCCGTACGCGCGGCGAAACCTTCGCCGATGTGGCCGGCGCCGCCCGCGCCTTCCTCAACGCCGGCCGCCCCTTCCCGGTTACCGGTAAGGGCCTCATGGATACCGCGGGAACCGGTGGCGATGGCGCGAACACCATCAACGTCACCACCGGCGCATCCCTCGTCGCCTCCGCCGGCGGGGTCAAGATGGTCAAGCACGGCAACCGCTCCGTATCCTCCAAGTCGGGCTCCGCGGACGTCCTTGAGGCCCTCGGCATCCCGCTTGATCTCGATCCGGACCGCGCGGTCCGCCAACTCGAGGCCTCGAATTTCACCTTCCTCTTCGCCCCCGCGTATAACCCGGCGGTTGCCCACGTGCAACCGGTGCGCAAGGGCCTTGGCGTCTCCACACTCTTCAACACCATGGGCCCACTGCTCAGCCCAGGCCACCCGGAGTTCCAGATCATGGGCATCGCCAACCCCGAACAGGGTCAGCTCATTGCTGAGGTGTTCAAGGATCTTGGCCGCACGCGCGCGCTCGTCGTCCACGGCGCCGGCACCGATGAGATCGCTGTCCACAGCACCACCCAGGTCTGGGAGCTTCGCGACGGCACCATAACCCACTACGAACTCACCCCTGAGGACCTCGGCATTTCCCGCCACGAGCTAGCTGACCTCGCCGGCGGCAACGGCAAGGAAAACGCCGAAGCTCTGCGCGCCGTCTTCGCCGGCACCGGCAAGCCCGCCCACCACGATGCGATCGCCGCGACCACCGGCGCGATGTTCTACCTCAATGGCACGACCGACTCCATCCAAGAGGGCGTCGCGCATGCCGACCAGCTCATCAAGGATGGCACCGTGGCCGCATGGCTGAAGAAGCACGAGGAGGCGAACTATGGCTCTGCCGACCGTGCTTGAGGGGATCGTCGCCAAGCGCCGCACGCATCTGCCCGCAATCCGTGAGCGCCTGGCGCACGTTGATTTAGCTGCCCTCCCGCGCTCGGAGCGCTCCTTCTACGATGCGCTCCGCGGCACCAACCGCTTCATCATGGAGTGCAAGTCTGCCTCTCCGTCGCTGGGGCTGATTCGTGAACACTACGAGCCCGGGGCCATCGCACGGGTGTACTCGCGCTACGCTTCGGCCATTTCGGTGCTGTGCGAGCCGGATCGTTTTGGTGGCGACTACGACCACTTGCAGACCGTGGCTCTATCCACGCACCTGCCAGTGCTGTGCAAGGACTTCATCGTTGACCCCATTCAGGTCTACGCCGCTCGCTATTTTGGCGCCGACGCCATTTTGCTCATGATGTCGATCGTCGATGACGACACCTACGCGGAACTCAAACAGCTGGCGGATTCCCTTGGGCTCGATGTCCTCACCGAGGCCATCACCGAGGAGGAGGTCGCCCGCGCCACTGCCTTTGGCATCGACGTGATCGGAATTAACAACCGCAACCTCCACGACCTCAGCATCGATCTCACTCGCTCCGAGCGCCTTTCGCACCACGTTCCCTCTGGCAAGGTCATCGTCTCGGAGTCGGGCATCCGCGACAACCAGACCGTTCGACGTCTGGGCTCTCATGCGAATGCCTTTCTCGTCGGCTCCCAGCTCACCGGCACGCCCGATATCGACCGGGCCGCCCGTGAGCTGGTCTATGGCCAGAACAAGGTCTGCGGCCTCACGACGTGGTCAGCGGCCCAGGCCGCCCGTGCCGCCGGTGCCGTCTACGGAGGATTCATCTTCGAGGAGGCCTCCCCGCGCAATGTTTCACGTGAAACCGCGCTCGACATCATCGCCCACGAACCCGACCTCAACTACGTCGCGGTCTCTCGCCGCACCACTAGTTGGGAGGAACTGGCCCTCGACGGTATTTCCGCCCTGCAAATCCACGCGCCATACCAGGGGAGCACTGAGGCAGAGCTCGAACTCATCTCCTCCGTTCGGGCGGTGGCAGGGGAGCGGGAGGTCTGGCGCGCCATCGACATGACGGCGCCCCATGCCCCCACCCTTGCCTCCGCGCTTGCCGACGCCGCCGACATGCTCATCCTCGACTCTGGCGCCGGCGGCACTGGCACCTCCTTCGACTGGACAACTGTTCCGGACGGCGTCAAGAAGAAGGCACTACTCGCCGGCGGCCTCAATCCCGACAACCTACCGGATGCACTGCGCGTCGGTACCGTTGGCCTCGATATCAATTCAGGCGTAGAGGTTAACGGTAGGAAGGACACCGCGCTCATCGCCAAGGCCTTCGACACCATTCGTCACTTTACGTATTAACCTCCACCCCAAGCTTTGCTCCAAGCCCTAGCTAAAAGGAACACTATGACCAACCAACAGGACACCAGGGAGACCCTCCTACCCGCTTATTTCGGGGAGTTTGGCGGACAATTCGTTCCCGAATCCCTCATTCCGGCACTTGACCAATTAGAGAGGGCCTTCGTCGATGCCCAGAACGATCCCGCCTTCCGCGAAGAGCTAGCCGGCTACCTTCGCGACTATCTCGGCCGCCCAACCCCTCTCACCGAAGCCACCAAGCTCGGCGGAAAGGCACGCATCTTTCTTAAGAGGGAGGACCTTGTCCACGGCGGCGCGCACAAGACTAACCAGGTGATCGGCCAAGCGCTCCTGGCCAAGCGGATGGGGAAGACCCGCATCATCGCCGAGACCGGCGCCGGACAGCATGGCACGGCGACCGCCCTCGCCTGCGCTTTGCTTGATCTCGACTGCGTGATTTACATGGGCGCTAAGGACGTCGAGAGGCAGCAGCCCAACGTCTACCGCATGGAGCTGATGGGCGCGAAGGTGGTTCCCGTGGATTCTGGTTCCGGCACGCTCAAGGACGCCGTCAACGAAGCGCTCCGTGATTGGACCGCCACATTCCACGAATCCCACTACCTCCTCGGCACCGCGGCCGGACCCCACCCCTTCCCAACGATCGTCCGCGAATTCCACAAGGTGATCTCCGAAGAGGCGAAGGCCCAGATGCTCGAGCGGACCGGCGGCTTGCCGGATCTCGTCGTCGCGTGCGTCGGCGGCGGCTCCAACGCCATTGGCATGTTTGCTGATTTCATCGACGAGGAGTCTGTCGAACTCGTCGGTGCGGAGCCCGGGGGAGAGGGACTCGATTCCGGGCACCACGGCGCCACCATCAACAACGGCACCATCGGCATCCTCCACGGCGCCCGCTCCTATCTCATGCGCAATGCCGACGGCCAGGTTGAGGAATCCTATTCCATCTCCGCTGGCCTCGACTACCCGGGCGTCGGTCCACAGCACGCACACCTCGCTCAGACGGGGCGCGCAACCTACGTCGGCATCACCGACGCCGAAGCTCTCGAAGCCTTCCAGCTCCTCAGCCGCCGCGAGGGCATCATCCCCGCCCTCGAATCCTCACACGCGCTGGCCTACGCACTCAAGCGCAAGGATGAAGACATCACCATTCTCGTTTCCCTTTCTGGGCGCGGCGACAAGGACATCGACCACGTCCGCCGAACCCTTAGCGAGCACCCCGAACTCAAGATCACGGAGGACAAGTAATGAGCCGTTACGAGAAACTCTTCTCCACCCTAGCCGCACGCGGTGAAGGCGCTTTCGTTCCTTTCATCATGCTCAGCGATCCCGATCCCGAGACCGCACTCACCATCGTCCGCGCGGCCGTCGCCGGTGGCGCCGACGCCCTCGAGCTTGGTGTCCCGTTCTCGGATCCTGTCGCCGACGGCCCAACGATCCAGGCCTCCCACATTCGCGCGCTCGCCGGCGGTGCGACGGTGGATTCCGCTATCGAGCAGATCCGTCAGATCCGCAGTGAATTCCCGGACCTGCCCATCGGCATGCTCATCTACGGCAACGTTCCCTTCACCCGCGGGCTCGAGACCTTCTATTCCGAATTTCACGAGGCCGGCGCCGATAGCATCCTGCTTCCCGACGTCCCCGTTCGCGAAGGCGCCCCCTTCGCCGCTGCAGCCGACAAAGCAGGAATCGATCCCATCTTCATCGCACCAGCACAAGCCTCCGAGAAAACCCTCGAGGGCGTCGCGAAGTATTCCAAGGGCTATATCTATGCGATCTCCCGCGACGGCGTTACCGGCACCGAGAAGGAGTCAGAGACACGCGGGCTCGCTGACGTAGTGGACAACGTGAAACGTTTCGGAGGTGCACCGATTCTCCTTGGCTTTGGAATCTCCACCCCGCAACACGTTGCCGACGCCATTGCTGCTGGCGCTGCGGGAACAATCACCGGTTCCGCTCTGGCCAAGGTCGTTGATGCCCACCTCGACGATGACAACCGCCCCAACGACACTCTCGCCGCTGCGGTCACCGACTTCGTATCCACCATGAAGGCAGCCACCAAACAGTAGCCACGAAACAGTAGCCGGCTTCGACAGGCACGCCTCGCAACGGTCTCTTTCCGTCAGAATCCGCGCCTACGCGCGGCAGAGCGGAAGGGGGCCGTTTCACGTGAAACACTTCCCTAGAAGGGAATCTCCTCTCCGCCATTCGTGTAGCGATCTGCCGGATCAGTCATGTCGAATACTTCGACCATGGTTCCGTTATCCATTTCCACCTTCAGAGCCTGCGCGGCTTCGTGCATCTTGCGACGGTGAGCAACGACGTCTTCCGCAATGGTCCGGGCCCACACCTTCGAGGCTGGTGCCAAAGGGCCGGTCGCTTCCGTGACCGCCCAGGTTCCGTCCTCGTACAGCCACACGACATCGCCGGTTGCGGGATCCAGGATGTAAAAGGCCCGCCCATCTGTCTTCATATTGTGATGGTGCTGGCAAAGGGCCACCATGTTATCCGGATGCGTCGGGCCGCCATCCGCGTAGTTAATCCGGTGATCCAACTGGCAGGCCCATGCAGGACGATTACAACCAGGCGCCCGGCATGTGCCGTCGCGGCCTTCGACATACTTTCTCAAGAATTCCGACGGCTGGTAGCCCTGACAAGCTTCCGGGGCAGTGGTGAAATCGCGCCTCACGGTCTTCGAAGCCGGAACGCCCTCGCCGTTCCACCCATGTCCTTGGACATAGACCGGCGCACCCTCGACGTCTTTTGCCTTGTATTCGTGGACGACGACCTTACCCGCCTCTGGCTCGATCTTGCCGGTAATGAGCAGTACCAGCGCATCGGCCATGGAGACGCCATGTTCCTTTGCTGCCAACTTGATGGTTTCGTGGATGACGACACCCACGTTGCTATCCACTTCTAGCTCGATTAACCCACGTTCCCCGCGGGTGAGAAGAGAGTAGCGATTCTTCTTGCGCTTGTCACGGAAGGATACGGAGTCATCGAGCACCTTGCAGATGTCTCGAACCTTGCGCCGTATCTTCTCTACTGAGGGAAAGACTTGATTCGGCTTGGTCGGCGTTAACCAGACGGATAGCTTCTCATCCACTTCCGCTATAACAGCCGCCGTCGGATTGCCAAGCTTTGCCATCACCTGATCGATAGCAACTAGCATCTGCATGTCCAGTAAACAGTCCGCCTTCTGCAGGGCACGCAGCTTCGGCATTTCATCAAGACGGATCAGCGCCATGACATTGCGCGCAACGTGAGCCGGAGATTTTCCGGTCTTTTGCCCGATGCGCATAAAGGCGGTATCGGAGTCCTCATCGAGTGGTGGTTGGACGCCTGACCAGAATTCGTACTCGATTCTGCGCATGAGCTGACCAGCCATGCATTCAGGATCACGCGGATTTGAGTGGGAAAAGTATGCAGTGGGAAGTGACGTAGATGATTGTGCTGTGGTTGCCATGGGTAGCTGCACCCCTAAATTTGCGGAACAATTCGTTCCCCCACACCCAGCTATAGAATACCTGTTCTTACAATAAAGCGCAAGCCCTCTCCCAAGAAAATGGGGCTTAGGCCCGAACCGCCACGGCCAGAACCGCAGTCTACGCATCGGGCCACTAGCCCCCTACACGGCTGCGCACACTCTCCGAAATTAGGGCAAGAAAAATCCCCCTTCGCCCAACTATCCATCGCGGGTATCATGTCGGAAAAGGGGGAGTAGAAGCTTCAGGGTTTCACGTGAAACTTAGGCCTTGCTGAGCTCTTCGTCAGCAGCCTCGGCATCTGCCTCGGCCTCTAGGCCCTCAATCTTATCGCGCGCGAAGCGGTCGACGATCATGGCGATGGCGCCGTCCCCTGTAACGTTTGCGGCGGTACCCACGGAGTCAATAGCGATGTAGGCGGCAATCATCAATGCGACCATCGAGTCATCAAAGCCCATATTCGCTTGCAGAAGTCCGACCGCGACCATCACCGCGCCACCCGGAACGCCAGGAGCAGCGACCATCATGATGCCCAACAGCAAGATGAAGCCAAGAGCCTTCCCAAGGTCAGCCTCCATACCATCAGCCATGTACACGATCGCGAAAGCGTACAGGGTGAGCTTGATCATCGAACCAGAAAGGTGAATCGTCGCGCAAAGCGGAATCACGAAACCTGCCACCGGCTTGGAGATTCCATTCTTCAGTGCGGCGTCGAGAGTGACCGGAATAGTAGCCGCAGAGGAAGACGTACCCAACGCAGTAAAGTACGCCGGGGCCATGTTCTTCAGTGCGGAGAATGGATTCTTGGCCGCAATCGCGCCAGCGATAATGTACTGCAGGACCAGGTAGACCAAGGTCATCACAACCGCGAGCAGAAGCACCTTAGTGAAGGCGATCAGCACGGTACCGATATTTCCATTCATACCCAAGGAGAGGAACATACCGAAGATGTAGATCGGCAGAAGGGGGATCACGAAACCCCAAATGACCTTGATGACGACGTTCTCAAATTCCTTCGTAATTGCGTAAAGATTATCCGACTTCACAGTCGTCATGGCTACGCCGATACAGAAGGACAGCAGCAGCGCCGTCATCACTTCGAAAGGCGCTGGCATCTCAACCGTAAAGTAGGGCTCCAGAGCTCCCGCATCGATGTCAGAAACCTCGGTATTGAGCGTTTGTCCGGCCAGCAAAGTGGGGTAGAGGACCTGGGTCAAGCCGTATGCGATAAGCCCTGCCACGATAGTCGAGCCGTAGGCAATTCCCGCAGTAATGCCCAACCACTTACCGGCACCACGCCCAAGGCCTGCGATTGCCGGGGCCACGAGCGCAAGGATAAGGACTGGAATGAAGAAGCCGAGGAAGTTTGAAAACAGGCCGTTATAGGTTGCGAAAGCCCTGCCAAACCATTCCGGGGCAAACTGGCTAACGATGATGCCCAAGACTATCGCGACGATAATCTTGAACAACAGAGAGTTGAGAACACTCTTAAATGTCATGATTGAATCTTTTCTATGGTTGCTACCACGCTGATCAGTTCGCTCGATAATAAAGTCTTTAATATCTACCAAGCGACACGAAATGTATATTACAGCAGCATGCGAATAAATTGAACTGACTTTCTCCCTAACTACGGGGCGGGATAGACTATGGGCATGCTCGTAGTCGGAATCATCTTCCTCATCGTGGCCGCCATCTTTATCGTCGTCGGCGGCCTAGCCTCGCTCCGGAAGCTCCCGGGTAATAGCGTCGTCGGTTTGCGCCTCGCGGAGATCCGCAAGACTAAGGAAGCTTGGGATAATGCCCACGCCGTTGCAGGACCGTTCTGGTTCCTCGCCGGCGTCGCTTTAGTGTTTGGCGGAATCATCGCGCTGCGGGCCGAGGGTTGGATGTGGTTGATCCCAGCACTCACGTTCGTCGTAGCTGTTCTCGCACTCTCGGTCGGTTCCAATATGGGCGCCCGCGCGGCGTATCTCTGGGATCAAGCCCACAAAGAGGATGAGGGTTGCGGTGAATCCTGCAACTGTGGCGACGGTGGGTGCGGGGGAGAGGCACCGACTGTCGACGTCTCCGCGGCCCGTGCTGCCGCAAAACGTGCCGATAACAGCAATCCTCGCTAGCAATCAATAACGTACAGTGACGTTATTATAGTGACATCTTGATTGCTCGCGTTTCGTCACTAACATTATTATTCCAAAGGCCATTCCAATGGTGGGCGATACTCACCATTGGAATGGCCCTTTGTGTGCAGACCCCAGTCTGAAAGATGACTGGGAACTCGACGCCAACTTCGTGGGAAGCCGGCATCGTCTCGTGACAACCTTTAACCTACGGCGCACTATGGATGGCATGAAGAAAAGCGTTAACACCCGAGCAATCCGAATCATCGCCGCAGCCGCACTCAGCATTAGCGTTCTGGGCGCTGGGGCAACCTATGCCTTCACGAATGATTCACGGGGCGGACGACACGTAGCTTCGCCAGGGACCATCTATAGCGATGTCGGTACATCGTACGGATCCTACGATTTCAGCGGCAGTAGGGAAGAAGAGTTACCTGTGTGGGATGGCAAACTCAGTTAAGAACGCTATACCTCACACTATGGAACACGCCGATCAGATAGAGTAAGCACCATGACTACGTGTTCCCGCCGCCTCTTCCTCCTCGGTACTGCCACCACCTTCGCTGGTGCCTATCTCGCCGCCTGCGGCAAAGAACCTACCGCCGAAATAGCCGCGACGGATATACCCGTTGGATCAGCCATCATCGTGGACAAAGTGATCTTTGCTCAACCCACGGAAGGGGAGTTCAAAGCTTACTCCCAAACCTGCCCGCACCAGGGATCCCTCATTACAAAAATCGAGGGCATGACCGCCACCTGCACCAGCCACTATTCCAGCTTTGACCTCGGCACCGGCGAAGTGACCGGAGGTCCCAGCGCCAAACCGCTCACGGAGTACGGCGTGGAGAATGACGGGGGAACGGTACGCAACGTCACCGCCTAACGCACGGTCGAAGCTTCGGGCCGCTTCGCTCAAACCGATGTTTCACGTGAAACGGTGGGGGTGCGTCTACACTCTGTTATATGCTTGAGCGCCTCAAAAGACTCGATCCCCTCATTGTCCTCATCCTCTGCGCCGTTGCGGTCGCCATCGTTCTTCCCGCGCGAGGCAGCTTTGCGGATACCTTCGACGTCCTCACGAACATCGCAATTGCCGTCCTCTTCTTTCTCTACGGAGCCCGGCTGTCGACGCGCGAGGCGATCAACGGCGTCAAGCATTGGAAACTCCATCTGACCATTTTGGTCTTTACCTTCGTGGTGTATCCGATCATCGGTCTCGCACTCCGTCCACTCACGGCTTTCATCCCAACCGACTTATACCTGGGCATTCTTTACCTCACCCTAGTTCCATCAACGGTCCAATCATCGGTAGCCTTCACGTCCATCGCGCGCGGAAACGTTCCCGGAGCGATCGTCTCCGCATCAGTGTCTAACCTCGCCGGCGTTGTCCTCACCCCGTTACTCGTCATGACCCTCATGGGGGCTGGCGACGGCATCCGCATCGATAGCTCCGTCTTCCTAGAGATTTCCGTACTTCTGCTTCTGCCTTTCATACTCGGGCAATTAACAAGAAAATGGGTAGGAAAAGTTGCAGCCAGCAAAGCCACCAAAGTAGTGGATCGCGGCTCCATAGCGATGGTTGTTTACGCGGCCTTTTCGAAGGGAATGGTCGACGGGATTTGGGCGTCGATTAGCGTATGGCAGATTCTGTTCCAGGTTGTGTTCTCAACTGCATTCGTCTTCTTCATGCTGTGGCTCACCAAGGTCGTGAGCAACAAGCTGGGATTCGACAGGGAGGACACCATCGCCATCCAGTTCTGCGGTTCGAAAAAGTCCCTCGCCACGGGCCTGCCCATGGCCTCAGTGATCTTCGCCTCTGGTGGCACGTCTTTGGGGCTTCTCATCCTCCCGCCCATGATCTACCACCAGGTGCAATTGATGATCTGCGCGTCTATGGCGGCTCGCTATTCGCGGGTAGAGTGAGACCACATGAAAAAGCTTTACGTTCGCACCACCATGACTGTCCCGGAGGTCGGCACCGCCATCCACATCGCGGAACTCGAGGAAATCAGCAACGAGGCTTGCTCCATGTTGCGCATGATTGCCCTCGCGCCGAATGACGCCATCGTCGGCGCCGCAACGCCGACCGCCTCGGTGGGTGACGCCAACATCCCACAGCAAGTGGTGCCGCACCCTGACACCTACGACACGTTCCCCGACATCGACGCCGAGCTTATCGACGCCTTCCAGTTCCACTCCCTGTGGACCGAGGCCATCGCGCTATTCGGCGACTTTTAGCGTACCCACGCTACAGAACGAGATTCACCAGCACCATATAGAAGGCAGTCCCGCCGAAGATGGAAAGACCGGAATTGCGGCGCCACAGGTGCAACGCGGCGGTAACAGCGGCGGCTACGAGGGGAGCAACAATGCTTCCCGTATCGCGAGCTTGGCCGAATAAGGTATAGACCACCAGAACTGCCATCACGCCGACCGGCATGGTGAACCCGAGCATGCTGATGAACTGGCTACCCTTCAGGGCCTTCACGAAGGCGAAGGGAAGCCAACGCAGCACGACGGTCACAATCCCGACGGGGATCAGCACGGCGAAGATGCTGGCCAGTGTTACTCCGGCTGGCATGACGCCTCCCTCCGTAGAATCAGTGCGGTATCGACGCGAGGGGAGAGGTAGCGCACCACGAGCAACACAAAGTAGGCGGACAGCGCCACCATAAGAAGCTGACCAGGAAACAAGAAGCCCGCAAGAATCCCGAGCACCACGGCAGACAGCGGAAGCGAGTAGTCCTTGTTGTTCTGGAAGGAATCGATGGCAAGGACGATGAACAGTGCGACGAGGGCAAACTCCAGTCCCTTCACAGAGGGCGGGATTGCCTGACCGGCCACCGCGCCAATGATGCCGGAACCGACCCACAGCACTTGGCAGTAAAACTGCACCGTGAAGACGAAGGCGCCGCTTGGGCGAGAGTCTCGGGGAAAGGCGGAGAGGACGGCATAGGATTCGTCGGTAAGCGCGTAGGTGGAATAGGCGCGGCCGAGGGGACTAGAAATCTGATCGCGCGGGAAGGTCAATCCATAAAAAATGTGGCGGAAATTGACCATGAAACCAGTGAGCGCAGCCACGGCGGGCGTCACGCCGCCGGTCACCATGGAAATAGCAAGGAATTCCATCGAGCCGGCGTAAATAACGATGGAAAAGATAGGGGTCCACCACCAGTCGAAGCCGGTCTGAACCATGAGCACGCCGAAGGCGAGGCCCAGCGGCACCACTCCCACGGCGATAGGCATGCAAGTCCGTATAGCCTTGATGATCTCCGCGCGCATGGCAGAGATGTTAGCGCAGGGAGAGGCGAAGAGCTCTAATTATCTTCATCGATGTAGCGCGGGAAGGTCGCAAACAGCGGCAAGGGCATGGCTTGGCGGCGCATCACGTCCGACCACGTATCGGTCGAGCCAGAGGAGACCACGTCCTGGGGCAGGGCGGGGGCCACGTACCACTCGCCACGGTCAATTTCTTCATCCAGCTCGCCCGGGCCCCACTCAAAGAAACCAGCGAAGAAGCGCATACCCTCCACCAGATCGGCGACGTCCTCCGGGCTCACGCGCAGATCGACGAGCGCCACGCGCGGGGCGAGGCGATTCAGCGAAGGCTCTTTCTCAATGTCCACGCCCTGGCGGGTCAGCGCCACACCGATGGCCGCCTGCTGGTTGTGCGGGCCGCCGATATAGAGGGCCTGCGGCTTGGCCGCTACGGGTACCCATTCCGGCATGACGTTGAAGAGGGCGACCTCGGAGCGGTTGGTTAGATCCACGCCATACGTACGCCCGGCGTGCTGCTCCGTAATCAGAATGACGGAACGGTTGTAGTGGGGCGTGAGAGTGTCGGGCGCCGCCACAAGGAGCTGGCCAGGGGCGGGATCGTTGCGCTCGAGGGCGTTGAAAAGTCTGTCTGCGTACATCCCTATCTAGAATTCCACCACTCGCGCAGCTTCGCAATAGCCACCTCGCGCTCGAGGGGCCCCTCTTCGAGGCGGAGCTCCTTGAGGTAAGACCAGGCCTGGCCCACTTCGGGGCCGGGCTCAAGGCCGAGGATCTCCATGATCTCGTTGCCATCGAGATCCGGGCGCACGCGTGCAAGATCCTCCTTGGCGGCGATATCCGCGATGCGCTCCTCCAACTGATCGTAGGTGCGCTGCAGGCGGCGGGCCTTGCGTTCGTTGCGGGTGGTGCAGTCAGCGCGAACGAGCTTGTGCAGGCGCGGAAGGAGATCGCCGGCATCGGTGACGTAGCGGCGCACAGCGGAATCGGTCCACTGGCCATCCCCGAATCCATGAAAGCGCATGTGCAGGTAGACCAACTGGCCGATGTCCTCGGTCGTGGCCTTGGGGAACTTCAGCTTGCGCAGGCGCTTGCGGGTGAGCTTCGCGCCCACCACCTCGTGGTGGTGGAAGCTCACCTTGCCGTCGGTGGTATCGCGGGTATCCGGCTTGCCAATGTCATGGAGCAGGGCGGCCCACCGAAGAATGAGATCGGGACCGTCTTCCTCCTGCTCCATGGCTTGGCGCAGTACGGTCAGCGAGTGCGCGTACACGTCCTTGTGCTGCGCGTGCTCGTCGGGAGCCATGCGCAACGCCGGGATCTCCGGAAAAACATAATCAGCAATCCCGGAGTCAACGAGCAGGTCAATACCCTTCCACGGCGCGACACCGCAGATGAGCTTGTTGAGCTCCACCTGCACGCGCTCCACGGTGATGCGCTGGATTTCGCCCGCCATGTCGGTCATGGCATCGCGCACGCGCTGGGCGACGTCAAACTCCAACTGCGCCGCAAAACGCGCAGCACGGAGCATGCGGAGAGGATCATCGTGGAAGGAAATCTCCGGCGCATCTGGGGTATCTAGGATGCGATTCGCCAAGTCCTCGAGACCGCCCATCGGATCGTGGAATTCGCGGGTGCCGTCGGGCCGCAGCTCGATGGCCATGGCGTTGACCTTGAAATCGCGGCGCACGAGATCGCCCTCGAGGGTATCGCCGTACATGACCTCGGGGTTGCGGGACTGCCCGTCATAGCTATCTGAGCGGAACGTGGTGATCTCGATCTGCTGGCCCTTATAGGCCGCCGAGACCGTGCCGAAGTCAATGCCGGTATCCCACACCGTCTCCGCCCACTCCTCGAGGATGGAATAGACCACGTCGGGCCGGGCCGGGGTGGTGAAGTCGAGATCGTTGCCCAGGCGGCCGAGCAGCGCGTCGCGGACGGAGCCGCCGACGAGGTAGAGGGGGGCGTCGTGAAGCGCAAAGCGTTCCACCAGGCCGCTTAAGAGGCCACTGAGCCGGGCGACGGTGGCGTCCGCGCGGGCGAGAACGCCGATTAGCTGAGTGTCCTGAAAATTCACGGATCGAAGTCTACTACGATTAGCAGGGATGACTAAGAACACGCCAGGGTCCAAGCGCCGCCGCCGGCGGGGCGCGGGCCACCGGAACCACCGCACGGGACGCCCCCAGCGCACGTCCACCAACCGCATGACCACGCGGGATGAGACGTCCGCGGGCGGACTCGTCGTGTCCGGATTGGCGGAGGCCGTCGACGAGGACGGCAACGTAAACCTCTCACAGATCTATGTGGCGCTCATCGGCAGGCTGGACCGCCGCGGGCGCCTGCTGTGGTCCATGCCGAAGGGACATGTGGAAAACGGCGAAGCCAAGGAGCTGACCGCCGAGCGCGAGGTCTGGGAGGAGACCGGCATCCACGGCGAGGTCTTCGCGGACCTGGGCATGATTGATTATTGGTTCGTCTCCGATGGCGTGCGCATTCACAAGACCGTGCACCATCACCTGCTGCGTTTTGTCGATGGCATCATGAACGACGAGGACCCGGAGGTCACGGAGGTGTCCTGGATCCCGGTCTCCGAGCTCATCGAGCACCTGGCCTATGCCGACGAGCGCAAGCTGGCGCGCATCGCCCACGACCTTCTTCCGGATCTCGCGCGAAAGGAAGCTGCCGAAGGAAAGGCGACCCCGCGGTGAGCTGGCGCGCAGCGGCGGCCGTCGCGGCCTTGGCGGTGGGCTGCACCGTCCCCGTGGCCCAGGCGGAAACCCTCGATACTGGGATCACCGACTCCCACTACTGGCTCGGCTCCCGCGGACCCGATGAACTGGAGCTGAGCCTGCTCAGCGCCACGGAGGCGCAGGTAGGGGAGACGCTGGAGCTGCAGCTGCGCATCCACAACCCAACCGAGAGCGCCGTTGATGATCTTCAGATCACCTCCCGCCGCAGCACTGCCGTAACCTCCACGACGCAGGCCCGCCAAGAGCTGGCCGCAGGATCCTTTCCTTTTTATGGGGCCTCGCTCGGCGCAGGGACGCTCCAACCGGGGGAGAGCCGCGACGTCACCGTCAAGATGCCCACCGCTCTGGGGGAGGACTCGACCCTGGCCATCACGGAGCCCGGCGCGTACCCGCTCCTGTTTACCTTGACCGGCACCCGCGACGGCCAAGCGGCCAGTTTCGCGGAGGAGCGGACGATTGTGGAATTCCAAGGAGACGAGCCGGATGCCGAAGAGGAGGGCGAGCATTCCTTTTCCCTGGTCTATCCCATCACCGCCCAAGTGGACGTGGTTCCAGGTGATACCGGCGGCGAGGAGCTCATCTTAGAAAGCGAGCAGCTGGCAGAGCAGCTCTCGCCGGGCGGGCGCCTCGATCAGCTGCTCGATGCCTACCTGGAGCATGATCTGCACGGCTCCGGCTGCGTGGCCTTGGACCCTGCGCTTGTCGACGCCGCCGACCGCATGTCCGCCGGCTACACCGTCAACGAGACCCGCCCATCTATCGCCAAACGCCCCACCCGCCTGCGCGATTCCTGGTTCACCCAGTCCGATTCCGATCGCGGTGAACCGGGCGCGGGTGCCCAAGACGCCGCCGCGTGGCTAGAGAAGCTCAAGAAGGTGGACTGCCGCATGCTCATGCCGTGGGCCAACGCAGACACCGACGCCGTCGCCAAAGTAGGAAACGAGTGGCTCACCCACGAGGCCGTCGAGCAGGGCGCGGCCACCATCGAGCGCATCCTCAGTGCGCCGCTCAGCACCAAGCTGACCGCGCCTGCGTCAGGGACAAGCGAGCACGCAATGCCAGTCCCGCTGCTGGTAGCGGATAACTCCGAATGGGCAGGCAAGGCCGCCACCTTCGATGCTTCCCTCGGCGCACTCTTAGCCCAAACCGGCTCGAAACCACAGACCACCGGGTACTCCAACCCGGAGCTGCGCTATGACTTTTCCATGGATTCGGAGCAGGCGCGGGCGCTGACGGCGGGGGCGTCGATAAGCGTGGCGTCGGCGCAAGAGGAGACCGTGGCCAAGTTGCCGAACTACCAAGACCCTGCGGCCGCGCGTGCGGTGATGGAAGCAGCGCAGAGGCTCCTTGATTCTGGGCGCCTCCAGCCGCGCCCCGTCACCGCGCTAGATGTGGAGGAGGGCAGCGGTACCCCCGGCAGCCCCTACCCGGATCCCGCGGCCTTTCACGACGCCGAGATCACGCAGGTGACACAGCAGGCGCGCTATACCGACGAGCTGATGTCCATCATGGTTAATGATCCAGGCATCGCCATGACGCGCTATAGCTTCACGGCGCCCCTGCGCCACGATCTGCTCACGGCGCTGAGCGCTACCGACCGCTCCAGCCTGCACGGTTTCACGTCCTCCGTGAAGCAGAGCCGCGCGCGGCTGGAGAAGAACGCGAATATGCTGCGCGAGCTCCGCGCCTCCGTCTCCCTCATCCCGCCAGGCAACGTCTACACTCGCGTTTCGGAGTCATCGCCGCTGCTCATCGTAGCGGAGAACGGCCTGCCGCTGCCTGTCGACGCCCACCTGGCCTACGACGCCCCCGACGGCGCCACCTTGAACACGCAGGACTTGATTCACATACCGGCCAAGGGATCCATTACCGTGTCCATGACCGCTGACCTGCCGAGCGACGTTGACCAGATGTCGCTGCGCCTGTGGCTAGCAACACCATCTGAGCACCTCATTTCGGATCCAATCGACATTACGGTGCAGACGCGTGCCGGTATCGTTAGCGTCTATGGAGTCGGCGCAATCGCCGCGCTCGCCCTCGTCCTTGCCGCACTGTTCCGGCTGGGTAAGCGGAAGAAAAAGAAGTCTCACGGATAGTTTTTCTCTATGACACATGAACCTATGTCTGGTGCCCGTCGACGCATTGTCACGCCCTCGCCGCCGGCACCGGTCCCGGAAAAGCGCGCGCCGAGTGGCGTCGTTGCTGTCGACGACGAACTCGAGGACCGTTCGGGACTGAAGGGCAAGTCTGCCTCGGCCCCGAGTGAGTCCCCCGGCGAAGAGAACTCCGACCGCGCCGTTGTGCGCGCCACCGGTTCGATGGCCATCGCGACGATGATCTCCCGCATCACGGGTTTCATCCGCAACGTGCTCATTGGCTCTTCGCTGGGCCCGGCCATTTCTTCCGCTTTCACCACTGCGAACCAGCTGCCCAACCTCATCACGGAGATCGTGCTGGGCGCGGTGCTCACCTCGCTCGTCGTGCCCGTGCTCGTACGCGCGGAGAAGGAAGACTCCGACCGCGGCGAGGCCTTCGTCCGCCGCCTCTTCACGCTGGCCTTCTCCCTGCTGGCGACGATCACGGTGCTCTCCTGCATCTTTGCCCCGCAGCTGACGCGCATGATGTTGCCGGAGGACGGCAAGGTCAACGCCGTGCAGGCCACCTCCTTTGCCTATTTGCTGCTGCCGCAGATCTTCTTCTACGGGCTCTTCGCGCTCTTCCAAGCGGTGCTCAACACCAAGAACATCTTCGGGCCGGGTGCGTGGGCGCCGGTGGTCAATAACATCATCTCGATCTCGGTGCTCGTGGCCTATCAGCTGGTGCCGGGCAGCCTACATCCCAATGCGCCCTCGCCGATCACGGACGGGCACGTGCTGCTCTTGGCGCTCGGCACCACGGCGGGCGTGGTGGTGCAATGCCTCATCTTGTTCCCGTACCTCAAGAAGGCAGGCATCAACCTCAAGCCGCTCTGGGGCCTAGATGACCGGCTCAAACAGTTCGGTGGCATGGCGTTGGCCATTGTGGCCTACGTAGCCATTTCCCAGCTGGGCTATGTCATCACCTCCCGCGTGGCGGCGCATGCCGATAAAGGCGCGCCCTTTACCTACCAACAGGCCTGGCTGCTTCTGCAGGTGCCCTACGGCGTCATTGGTGTCACCCTGCTGACCGCGATTATGCCGCGACTGTCCCGCAACGCCGCGGACGGTGACGTCAAGGCCGTGGTTCGGGATCTCACGCTCGGCACGAAGCTGACGTTTATCGCGCTGATCCCCATCGTCATCTTCATGACGGGCTTCGGCATCCCGATTGCCCGCGGCCTTTTCCAGTACGGCGCCTTCGACGCCGACGCGGCCGAGCTGCTCGGCCTCACGCTGAGCTTCTCCGCTTTTACCCTGATCCCCTATGCCTTGGTGCTGCTACACCTGCGCGTGTTCTACGCGCGTGAGGAAGCGTGGACCCCCACCTTCATCATCGCCGGCATCACGCTGACCAAGGTGGTGCTCTCCCTGCTGGCCCCGCACGTGGCGGACTCCCCGGAGCGCGTGGTCATCCTGCTCGGTACGGCCAACGGCTTCGGCTTCGTGGCTGGCGCGGTCATCGGCGGCTTCCTGCTCAAGCGCAAGCTGGGCAGCCTGGGTGGCCGCGCGGTCATCGCCACCACCGTGTGGTCAGTGCTGGCCTCCGTCGTGGGCCTGGTCGTTGCTTACGCCTTCAACTACGGCATCAACTTCGTGCTCCCGGCCGAGGTTCCGCCGTTTGTGTACCTACTCAAGCTGGCCGTCGTGGGCCTCGTCTTCGTAATCGTGACCGGCATCGTGCTCTCGCGTTCGGGTCTGCCGGAAGTCATCAACCTGGGCCGCCAGCTGCAGCGCATCCCCGGCATGTCCCGCATCATCAAGATCGAGCATGCCGAGGCCATCGAGGTCGAAGCCCCAGAGCAGCTGGAGTTCCAGCCCATCTTCAGCGTGGATGCCTTCAACTCCTCGCCGGTGCCGCCGCCGATGTCTGCCGGTATCGTCCGCGGCCCGCGCCTGGTGCCGGGTGCCCCAGTCTCCGATGGCCGCTTCCGCCTGCTCAAGGATTATGGCTCCGCCCCGGGTACCCGCTTCTGGAAGGCCCGCGAGCAGGCCACCGGACGCCTGGTATCGCTGACCTTCGTGGATACCACGGGCGAGGCACCCATGGCTCCGGCCACCCCGGCCGTGGCCGCCCGCCGCTCCGCAGAGGTCTCCCGCGCCACGCGCCGCCTGGCGGAAATGGAGCTGGATGCCGTGGCGGAGAACATCGATATCCTGTCCTACCGCCAAGGCTGCCTCGTCGTGGCGGACTGGGTCGAGGGCACCTCGTTGAAGACAGTGTCGGAAGACAAGGACCTCGATCCGCGCGCCGTGGCCCACGCCTTGGTACCGCTGGTGCGCACCACGGCCGCCGCCCACGCGGCGGACCTCGTGCTGGGTATTGAGAACCGCAACCGCATCCGCATTTCCACCGAGGGCGTTGCCACGCTGGCCTTCCCCGCGGTACTGCACAGCAACGATGAGGAGACGGACCGCTCGGCGCTGTCCTCCGCCATCTCGCTCCTCGTGGAGTCCACCAAGCCCACCCCGGAGGTGCTGCAGGAGATTGCCGCCGATGCCGAAGAGGGCGAGGACTCCGATCTCGAGGACATCGCTCACCGCCTGGCGGCCTTCGCCGGCGATGGCGAAGAAGGCGAGGAAACCCTCCAGGTTCCAGTGGAGGAAACCCCGCGCAAGGAGGATCCGAGCCCCGCACCGGGCTTCGGCGGCCGCGGCTACTCGGGCTCCGGCACCATCGTGCTGGGCGTTCTTGCCACCCTCTTCGTCGTGGCGATGGCCGCGCTGAGCGTCTGGATCCTCTCCCAGGTGGGTAACGAGAAGACTTCCCCGGTGGTGACCAAGAGCGAAGCCTCGACGGAGGCCACGTTCCCCAACGTCCCGCCGGTCCTGTTCAAGGACGTCAAGAGCACGTCCGTTCCGGAGGGCAAGGAGGTCACCGGCGAGTGGACCACGAAGGAAGCAGAATCCGGACTTCTGCTCAGCATTGACAAGCCCACGCAGCTGCACGTGCTACCGCTAAAGCAGGAGGATTCCATCGGTGCGAAGTACGTGGTCTACGGGGTGGATACCAAGGATTTCGATCCCACGGATCCGGAATCCGGCACGCTCACCGAACTCGCGCACGGCACCCTGACTAGCGCGCGCCAGGACATCGAGCTGAAGAAGAAGTCGGCGGCCTTCGACGGCGCCCTCATCCTCTTCACTGACATGCCCAAGTCCGGTTCCGTCACGCTGGAGGAGGCCACCCTGGTGGGCATCCCCACCAACTAACGCACCTCCTCACGCATTTCCCCAGACCTCGATCCCGCAACTCCCTGCTCGCTGGCTCAGACGTGCAACGCGCTTGACGACGCCCACGCTGCAGGTTTCGGGTTGCAGGTCTGGGGCTTTGTAGTTCTTCCGCTCTCTTCCCTTGACAGATAAGGGGAGGGGCGTATAATTGTTGTTGTCACGTCAACAAACTAGAGAACTGAGGAACCCCCATGACTATCACTGCAGGAACGTACGCACTGGACCCGGCACACACCACCATCGGCTTTGTCGCCCGCCACGCCATGATCACCAAGGTGCGCGGCAACTTCAACGAGTTCGACGGCACCCTGACCGTAGGGGAGAACATTGCCGACTCCGCCGCCACCGCCACGGTAAAGACCGCATCCATCGACACTAAGAGCGCTGACCGCGATGCCCACGTGAAGGGCGAGGACTTCTTCGACGTTGAGAAGTTCCCGGAGATGACCTTCACCGCGACCAAGTTCGACGTTAACGAGGCAGGCGAGGGCACCGTCACCGGTGAACTCACCATCAAGGGCACCACCAAGTCTGTCGACTTCAAGGTAGACGAGGCCGGCGTCGCCGAGGATCCCTTCGGCAACACCCGCCTGGGCTTCGAGGCCAAGACCTCCATTAACCGCCTCGACTTCGGCATCGACTTCAACGCCCCGCTGAAGACCGGCGGCGTGCTGGTCTCCGAGGAGATCAAGATCGAGCTCGAGGTTTCTGCGATTAAGCAGTAAGCCATAAAGCGCGAAACCTCACCGTAGGAAGTAGTTCTAAGTTGTTGCCCGTAGTGCCCATTTCGGCACTACGGGCAACAGTTTTTGCGGAGTTGTTTGAAACAACTTTGAGCAGCTTACCTGTGATACGCACCGCAGTGACGTTTAAGATGTAGCGCATGACTACCGCAAACCTCACCCATGCTGAAGCTTCCGCCCGCAGCGCCGCGCTGCGCCTGAGCACCTACGAGTTGCACCTCGACGTCACGAGCGCACCAACCGACGCCGATTCCTACGAGGTCACCTCACGTATTACATTCACCACCACCGAACCCGAGACCTTCGTGGACTACCTGGGCAAGGCCGTGCACGCAGTGCGCGTCAACGGCGAGGAGGTGGAGAACACCTTCGACGGCGGACGCGTCTACCTGCGCAACCTTCCAGTGGGGGAGGAGCTCACCGTGGAGATCACCGGCTCCTCCTATTACTCCCGCACCGGCCAGGGCCTGCACCGCATGCACGACCAAGCCGATGACACCACGTACCTCTACTCGCACCTCGAGCCTTCCGATGCCCGCCGCATCTTCCCGTGCTTTGACCAGCCGGACCTCAAGGCCAGCTACGAGGTGCACCTCACCGGCCCGGAAGGCTGGCAGCTCTTAAGCAACCAGCCGGAGGTTGGCCGCGAGAAGACCGAGGGCAGGGAAGTAGCGCACTTCGCGCCGACGCCTCTGCTTTCGACGTATTTAACGGCGTTTGCGGCGGGGCCGTACGTCGAGAAGCACAGCACCTGGACCGCACCCGATGGGTCCTTGGAAGTGGAGCTGCGCGCCTTTGCCCGCGCCTCCATGGTGGAGTACCTGGATGATGAGATCCTGCAGGTCACCGCGCAGGGCATGGACTTCTTCCACAGCAACTACGGCTACCCGTACCCGTGGGGCAAGTACGATTCCATCTTCGTTCCGGAGTACAACCTGGGTGCGATGGAGAACCCCGGCCTGGTGACCTTTACGGAGCATTACCTCTTCCGTTCCGCCGCCACCCGCGCGCAGCATGCCGGGCGCACGAATACGATCCTGCACGAGATGTCGCACATGTGGTTCGGAGACCTAGTCACCCCGCAGTGGTGGGATGACCTGTGGCTCAAGGAGTCCTTCGCGGAATTCATGGGCGCGGACTCCTCGGTGCACGCCACCGACTACACCGAGGCCTGGGTCAACTTCGCCGGTCAGCGCAAGAACTGGGCCTACCTGCAGGATCAGCTGCCCACCACGCACCCGATCAAGGCCGAGATCCCAGACGTGGATGCCGCGCGCCAGAACTTCGACGGCATTACTTATGCCAAGGGCGCGGCGGTGCTCAAGCAGCTGGTGCACTACGTGGGCCGCGAGAACTTCTACGCCGGCGCGCGCGACTACTTCCAGGAGCACGCCTTTGGCGCAGCCACCTTCGACGACCTCCTCAAGGCCCTGAAGAAGCACACCGACCGCGACCTCGATGCCTGGTCCACCGCCTGGCTGCGCACATGGGGTCCGGATACACTCACCCCGGAGCTTCACACCGACGGCGATAAGATCCACGAGCTCGCCATCGTGGTCGAGGCCGAAGACACCACGCGCCCGCACCGCCTCAACGTGACGCTATTCGATGACTCCCTGAACAAATACGCCACCCTTGACGTCGATCTGGAGGGCGAGCGCACCATCCTCGACGAGGCTTCTGGACTTCAGGCGCCGGCGTTGCTGCTGCTGAACGACGGCGACCACACCTACGCCAAGGTCCGCTTCGACGAGACCTCCTTGGAGACCATTCGCACGCGCCTGTCTGAAGTTCCGGATGAGCTCTCCCGCGCGGTTATCTGGACCTCCCTGTGGAACCTCACCCGCGATGGCGAGTGGCCGGTGCGCTCCTACCTCGACACCGTGCTGAAGCACGCCCCGGCGGAGTCCAACCCGACGCTTCTGACCACGGCCTTCGCCAACGCCGCCTATGCCATCGACCACTTCGTGGGCCAGGGAGAACGCGAGGAGATCCGCGCCGACTACGCCGAGCGCCTGTGGGAGGTGCTGCAGCAAGCACCGGCAGGCTCCGACGCACAGCTCACCGTCGCCCGCGCCGCCATCCAGGCACTTGCCGCCACCCCGGCGGAGTCCGGCACGCAGCGCCTGCGCGCGCTTCTCGACGGATCCCTCGACGGCCTCGCCCTCGACCCGGATATCCGCTGGGCCATCCTGCGCGCGCTGGCCGCCCGCGATGCCGTCAGCACCGAAGAGCTGGAAGCTGAGAAGGAGCGCGATAACACCCTCACTGGTGCTGCGGCCTTCCTGGGTGCCTCCCACGCTTTCCCGTCTGCCGAGCTCAAGCGCGAAGTCTTCGACCTCGTGCGCACACCGGGCAAATACTCCAACGCGGAGGTGGATTCCCTGCTCGCGGCGTTCAACGCGCCGCGCTCGGCCCACCTCACCGAGGCCTTTGCCCAGGAGTATTTCGATTCTCTGGCCAAGCTCTGGGAGGAGCACCCCATCGAGATTGCCAACCGCCTCGTGCGCGGCCTCTACCCGGATCCCACAATGGCCGACGCTGCCACCAGCGAATTCTTGAGCAGCGAACGTCCGCGTGCACTTCGCCGCGTGCTGTTGGAATGCCAGGATGCGCTGCGTCGCGCGCAACGCGTCCGTGCCGCGCAATAAGCGCTTCGCGTAGCGGACAGAAGAATCTTCCCGTAAACTCGCAGACACATTAACGGGGGGACAATCACAAACCATCGGCTTCGGCTGGGGGCTGTGTTGACCCAAATGTCATTGCTCAAGTTTCCGGGGGGATTCTTAGTGTCAGCACAGCCGACCGATCGTGAACTCGTCGACGCCTTCATTGGCGGAGATACTAAGGCTTTTTCGGCAATCGTCGAGAAGCACCGCGCGCGCCTGACCGCCATGGCGCGGCGCTACACACGCAACGATGATGATGCGCAGGACATTGTGCAGGAGGCGCTGCTCAAGGCCAGCTGCAATATGGCCTCCTACCGGCACGATGCCACCCTGAGTACGTGGCTGCACAGGCTGGTGATGAACTCCGGATATGACTTCCTCAACCATCGATCCAACCGTGAGAACGCGTCCCTGGACGCGGAGATCATTGAGGATGACCGCAACTATGCACTCGCGCACAATCCCAGCGAGAACCTGGCGGAGCGCATCACGGTAGCCCAAGCGATGGAGACCTTGCGCGAGGACCAGCGGGAGGCGCTGTACCTGACCGATGTTGCTGGCTATCCCATCGATACGGTGGCCAAGGTGCAGGGCGTGGCGCCTGGCACGGTGAAGTCGCGCCGAGCCCGGGCTCGGCAAGTGTTGCGTGCGGCGATAGACTGAGGGCGAGTAGAATCTGAGTCTTACTTAAAAATTATCGTTTCAAGGGAGTTTTTAGTGACTATCCACGATGTCGCCATCGTCGGCTCCGGCCCCGCCGGCTACACCGCAGCGCTCTACGCAGCACGTGCCGAGCTCAATCCCATCGTCTTCGAGGGCTTTGAATACGGTGGCGAACTCATGAACACCACCGAGGTAGAGAACTACCCGGGCTTCCAGAAGGGAATCATGGGCCCTGAGCTCATGGAAGAGATGCGCGCCCAGGCCATCCGCTTCGGTGCCGACCTGCGCATGGAAGTCGTAGATTCCGTCGAGCTCGAAGGCGAGGTGAAGAAACTGCACGTGGGCGACGAGGTTTATGAAGCCCGTGCTGTCATCCTCGCTACCGGTGCCGCTCCGCGCTACCTAGGGATTCCGGGCGAATCGGAGCTGACTGGCCGCGGCGTGTCCGCGTGTGCCACCTGCGATGGCTTCTTCTTCAAGGACCACAATATCGCCGTCGTCGGCGGCGGCGATTCCGCCATGGAGGAGGCTACCTTCCTCACCAAGTTCGCCGAGACCGTCACCATTATCCACCGCTCGGAGAACTTCCGCGCCTCCAAGATCATGCTGGAGCGCGCCAAGGACAATCCAAAGATTAAGTGGCTGACCAACACCACCGTCGAGCGCGTCCTGGAGAAGGACGGCAAGGTCGGTGCCCTCGAGGTCAAGAACGTGCTGACCGGTGAGACCAGCGAGCTGGATCTGACCGCCATGTTCGTGGCCATTGGCCACGATCCGCGCTCCGGCTTCCTTAACGGCCAGGTAGAGACCGATGAAGCTGGCTACGTGGTGGTAGAGCAGCCGTCCACCAAGACCTCGCTGCCAGGTGTCTTTGCCTGTGGTGACTTGGTGGATGACCACTACCAGCAGGCCATTACCGCCGCGGGCTCCGGCTGCCGCGCAGCGATTGATGCGGAACATTTCCTGGCCGAGAACCGTTAGTGATCACATGAGCAACATTAAGAACGTCACTACTGATTCCTTCCGCGCCGACGTCGTGGAGGCAGGCAAGCCCGTCGTCGTGGACTTCTGGGCCGAATGGTGTGGGCCGTGCAAGAAGCTGTCCCCGATCCTCGAGGAGGTCGCCGAGGAGCTCGGTGATGACGTCTCCGTGGTCAAGGTCAACGTGGATGAAGAGCGCACTTTGGGTGCCATGTTCCAGATCATGTCCATTCCCTCCGTCCTGATTTTCAAGAACGGCGAGAAGGTCGATGAGTTCGTTGGCCTGCGTTCTAAGGCCGACATCGTGGCACAGGTAAAGAAGCAGC
Organism: Corynebacterium sp. HMSC072A04; assembly: GCF_001809235.1. NCBI lineage: Bacteria > Bacillati > Actinomycetota > Actinomycetes > Mycobacteriales > Corynebacteriaceae > Corynebacterium > Corynebacterium sp. HMSC072A04. The sequence continues at coordinate 48,316 of NZ_KV796752.1, forward strand.
TCTAACTGGTAGTCTTTAACTCGTTGACGGCGCACTAAGGTGCGCCTCCTTGATCACGAAAGGGGTAGGTGTGAACCGCGTTTTACGTGTAGGTGACCAGAGCGTTCGGGTCGCCGAAGCACGCGCAACCCTTGCCCGCCTCGGCCTGATGACTGACTACCAGGGGACCTTGTCCGACTGGAAGAAGCAGAAGTATTCCGAAGCCGATAAGTACTTTGATAACGAGCTGGCGCAAGTGCTCAAAGCCTTCCAGCAATCCCGCGGCATCGTGCCCAGCGGCGATATTGATGACCTTACTTTGCGTGAGCTGCGTCAGGCTTCCTACACCTTAGGCGCGCGGGTACTGGCTTATGAACCGGGCAACGTGCAGGTGGGAGATGATGTATCCCAGCTGCAGCAACAGCTCCAGGAACTCGGCTTCTACCAAGAACGCATCGATGGCCATTTTGGGGCCCGCACCTACGCGGCGCTGGCGGAATACCAACTGAACTCCGGCCTGCGCAGCGATGGCATTTGCGGCCCGGCCACCATCAACGCGCTCAATCTGCTGGGTCGGCGGATCACCGGTGGCTCGGCGCACAATATCCAAGAGCGCGAGCGCGTGCGCAACGCGGGACCCAAGTTGGCGGGCAAGCGCGTGGTGATCGACCCCAGCCTCGGCGGCTTCAACAAGGGCCGCACGGTCAAGGGCCGCTATGGCGACATCACGGAAGAAGAGACCCTCTGGGATCTAGCCGAGCGCGTCGCCGGCCGCATGATTGCCGCCGGCATGGAGACCATCATCTCCCGCCCGCGTACCGATGATCCCTCCATCCACGATCGCGCCGACATCGCCAATGCCTTTGGCGCTGACTTGGTCATTTCACTCGCCTGCGATGAGTACCCCACGGAAAAAGCCAATGGCGTAGCCACCTTCTACTTCGGTTCTGAGTCCGGCAATTCCTCCCTCATTGGGGAGACGCTCTCCGGCTTCATCCAGCGCGAAATCGTTGCCCGTACCGAGCTGGGCAACTGCCGCAACCACGGCCGCACGTGGGCGCTGCTGCGCTTGACGCAGATGCCGGTGGTGCAGGTAGTTCTGGGTTACCTGACCAGCCCGAAGGACGTGGCGATTCTGACTAACCCAGAGTGCCGCGATGACATCGCCGAGGCCATCGTTGTCTCCGTCAAGCGCCTCTACCTCCTCGACGATGACACCGCCGTGACCGGCACCTACCGCTTCGACGAGCTCCTGCGCGCGGAGCGCTCTTCCTAATGGAGCCTAGGGGGTGCCGTCCCAGACGGTTCCCCTCAAATGGTTCCAGTCAAACGGTTTCCTTGCCCCCAAACAAACCTTCTAGGACTTTCCAAAAGGTTCCCTTGCCCCCAACAGAACCGTTTGAGTAGAACCTTCTTACTAGAACCATCCTGTATCTAGGCCAAGGCGCGGGCGAGGAGGTCTTCCACGGCGGCTGCGGTCAGCAGATCGAAGGCAGGCGGCAGCTCGAGGCGCAGGCGCGGCGTGATGGGGTGATCGCGCTCCACCCTGAAACCGGCGGATTCCAGCGTTTCTACCGGTAGTAGGCCGATACGGCCGGGCTTATCCCGCAAAAGATTCTCGGCGGCGCGGGCATCGCGGTAACCAAAGGCCTCAACGGCGCTGGCTTCGCGGGAGGTGAGGTGCATGATGGTGGCATCGAGAAGCACTGCCTCCAAGCCCTTCGCCGCACGGTGCGACTTCACGAACAGGGAGGACACCAGCACCGCGTCCTCCGAAACAGGGGAGGTGGGCAGCTTTGCGGCACCGGGGGCAAGATCGGGCGGGCAGAAGAACACGGTGGCTTCATCACCCACGGTAAACCCGCACTCGCCGCAGCGCAGCAGCGTGGAGCTGATCCATGCTTCCTTCTCGAAGGCCGGATCAGCGACCGTGGTCTTCAGCTCCCAGAAGATGGATCGGGCCGCCAAGGGGTTGATGGCAACGCCTTCGTTGACGGCTTGGACAAGCATGGTCAGCTAGCTGCTTTCCTTGCCCTCAATGAGGGCCAGAATGCGCTCGAAGTCTTCCTGGTCGCCGAATTCGACGACCATCTTGCCCTTGCGCTTGCCCATGGTGACGGTGACCTTGGTGTCAAAGCGATCGGCCAGACGTTCAGCGGAATCGGTAAAGAACTGCGGCTGCGGGGCGGCAGGCTTCTTGCTTGGCTCGGCCGGCTTGCCGTCGCGCTTGTATAGGGTGACGGCTTCCTCCGTGGCGCGCACGGACAGGCCCTCGGCCACGATGCGGTTCGCAATGAGCTCCATGGCCTCGGCATCCGGCAGACCCAGCAGCGCGCGGGCATGGCCACCGGACAAGGTGCCAGCGGCGACGCGCTTCTGCACGCTGACCGGCAGCTTGAGCAGGCGAATCATGTTGGTGACCTGCGGGCGGGAGCGGCCGATGCGATCAGCCAACTCGTTCTGGGTCACGCCGAATTCCTCCAGCAGCTGCTGGTAGGCGTGGGCCTCTTCCAGCGGGTTGAGCTGCACGCGGTGGATGTTCTCCAGAAGCGCATCCCGCAGCAGATCATCATCCTTGGTATCGCGCACAATGGCCGGGATGGTGGCCAGGCCCGCCTTGGAGGAGGCGCGCCAGCGGCGCTCACCCATGATGAGCTCGAAGCCGCCCTCCTCGGCGGGGCGCACAACGACCGGCTGCAGCAGGCCAAACTCCTTGATGGAGTGGACCAGCTCCGCCAACTCATCTTCGTCGAAGACAGAACGCGGCTGCTTCGGGTTGGGCATGATGTCCCCGACGGAGATCTCCCGGTACGTCGCACCAATCACCGAAGGTTTCGCCTGCCGCTTCTTCGAGCCAGTGGACTGCTGGATGGTCGGCGCACCCTGCACCTTCTTTGCCGCAGAGCCCTGAGCCCCGCCGGTCGAAGCGCCGAGGATAATGTCAGCCGCCGAATCCCCAAGACGCGGCTTGCGGGAGGGAGCACCCGGGCCAGACGGAATGAGAGCGGCCAGTCCCTTGCCTAGTCCGCCCTGGCGCTGCTCCGGCTTCTGGTCTGCCTTCTTATCTGCCATGGTGTCCTATCCTTCCAATTCCGCGAAAATCTCTGGGCTCACGCCGATGGCACCCGTGGTGGGGTGCGGCGTGTAGTCTCCGCGCTTGTCCAGCTCGCGTGCGGCGGCGGAGTAGGCGCGGGCGCCTGTCGACGACGGGTCATAAGCGATAACCGTCTTACCATAGCCCGGCGCCTCCGAAACGCGCACGGAACGCGGGATGACGTTGCCCAAAACGACGGCGCCGAATTGCTCACGCACCTCGTTGGCCACCTGCTCAGCCAGCTTGGTGCGGGCATCGAACATGGTGAGCAGCACGCCGGAGATGTGGAGGTCCTCGTTGAGGTGTTCACGGATCATGGAAATATTGCCCAACAGCTGGCCCACGCCCTCCAGCGCGTAGTACTCGCACTGGATGGGGATGATGACTTCCTCCGCACACGTCATCGCATTGATGGTCAGCAGGCCCAGGGAGGGCGGGCAGTCGATGAAGACGTAGTCGAAGCCGTGCTCCTCAAGAAAACCGTTGTGCAGGGCGTCATAAAGGCGGAACTCGCGGCGGACCAGAGAAACCATTTCGATCTCAGCGCCGGCCAGATCAATGGTGGCCGGGATGCAGTAGAGGTTCTCATCGTCGGGGCAGTGCTGCATTGCTTCGTCCGCGCTGCAGTCACCCAAAAGGACCTCATAGCTGGATTTGGTGCCGGAGGTATGCTCCGCGCCTACCGCGGTGGAGGCGTTGCCCTGCGGGTCCAAGTCGATCACCAAGACCTTCTTGCCGGCCTCAGCGAGCGCGGCGGCAAGGTTGACGGCGGAGGTGGTTTTACCCACGCCACCCTTCTGGTTCGCGATGGTGATAAGACGAGGATGAGTCATGCCGTCTACTTTAGTTCACGCGCGGGACACGGATAATCGTGGTGCCGTGGATGGTCATGACCTCGGCTTTTCCGCCACCCGCGCGCTTGATATCGGCAGCGTCGCGCTCCAGCTCCTCATGCACTGAGGAGCCCTTGAGAGCGATCATCTCGCCGCCTTTACGCACCAGCGGCAAGGACCACTTGGCCAGCTTGCCCAGCGGGGCCACCGCGCGGGAGGTCACGATGTCGGCGCCCTGCACCTGCTTTTTCACGGGGCCTTCCTCGGCGCGGCCGCGGATGACGGTGACGTTATCCAGACCCAGCAGGTCGACGACCTCGTTGAGGTAGGTCGAGCGCTTGAGCAACGGCTCGATGAGAGTGATCTTCAGGTCAGGGCGCGCGATGGCAAGCGGGATGCCGGGCAGGCCGGCGCCACTGCCGACGTCGATAAGCGTGGCGCCCTGCGGCATCACCTCCGCGACCACGGCACAGTTGATGAGGTGGCGTTCCCACAGGCGCGGGACCTCGCGGGGGCCAATAAAACCACGAGTGGACCCGTCCGTGGCGAGCGAATCGTGATACTTCTGCGCGAGCGGCAGACGCGATCCGAAGACGTCAGACGGGTCCAGTGGCACAGTGTCGGACACAGATTCAGTCACTGTGAAAACTCCTGGGTTAATTTCTAGTTATTGTTCTTGCGGCGCTGCTTCTTGGAGCGATTGTCCTTCTTGCGTGCACCCGGCTTCGGCGCGGAGGTGCGCTTGAGCTCAGCCTTGGCGGCTGCCTCTTCTTCTTCCTCGCGGTCCATCTTGGCGTAGACGATGCGAGTCTGGAAGAAGGTCCACACGGTGTTAGCCAGCATGTAGAAGAGCAGACCGATGGGCCAAATGAAGCCGGAGAAGACCAGCATGGCCGGCATGAACCACAGCATCATCTTGTTCATCATGGCCATCTGCTGCTGCATCATTTCCGCGTTCTGGCCCTGCGGGGTAGCGGTCTTGCCGGCGGCGCGGCGTGCCTCCTGGCGGTTGAGGGACATGCGGGCGTTGAAGTGCGTGAGCACCGCAATGATGGCGATGAGCGGCACGATAATAACGGCCGCCTGCATGGTGGTGGTTTCCTTAACGATCTCCACACCGGAGTTCAGGCGCAGGTTGGCCACCAGCGGCACGCCGAAGATCTTCGCATCCACGAACTGCTTCACCAGCTCGGGCTTGAAGATGTAGTTGGCGATGGAGGCGTTCATTTCCTCTGACATCGCCTCACCGGCCGGGTGCCCGATACCACCGGCGACGGCCACAGTACGGTCGAAGGAACGCAGCACGTGGAAGAGACCAATGAACATGGGGATCTGCGCGAACATGGGCAGGCAGCCCGCCACGGGACGCACGCCGGCTTCCTTGTAGATGCGCTGCATCTCCTGCGCCGCCTTGGTCTGGTCATTGGCGTACTTGGTGCGCAGCTCTTGGATTTGCGGCTGGATCTCCTGCATCTTGCGTGAAGAGCGCAGCTGGGTGATGGTCGGCTTGACCATGATGGCCTTGAGCGTCCACGTCAGCAGGACGATGGCGATGATCCAGGTTCCGCCCCATGCGGAATCGAGGACGAAGCTCAAGAGCCAATGCCAGAACCACAAGACGGCTGAAATTGGCCAATAGATGAAATTAAGCACGAGAGTTGTTTACCTCAGTTGTTGTTTGGTCGGTACCGGATCAAACCCACCCGGGTGCCAGGGACCGCACTTGCATAACCTGGCGAGCGCCATGCCCGTTCCCTTGAAGGCTCCATGGATGGAGATGGCTTCGAGGGCATAGGCACTGCACGTCGGTTCAAAACGACAGGTGGAGACCATCTTAAGGCCTGACACATGCTTTTGGTAGAAGCGCACCCCGTAAACCAAGACCCTGCCGAACCCGCGGGCTTCGGGGATCTCTTGGCCTTGGGAGTTCAGATATCCCATGTGCTTAACGCTTTGCGGATATCACGCTCAAGACGCTGGCTGGTGGCCTCGCTGCTGGCGGGCAGCGCACGAATAACGATGTCGACATTGGCGGGTAAAGCTTTCCCGTTGACTCCATCGCGCATGAGCGACATGCACACATGACGAAGCCGCCGGGAGGTGCGGTGGCGAACCACGGCATTCCCGACGGCTTTCGACACAATGAGGCCGAACCGCGGCCCAGTGGCCGCGATGTCGTCTTCACCGTCATTAAAGCGCAAATGCACGACGGCAGTGCGCGTGCCCGCCCGGCGCCCGCCCTTGATGGTCCGCCGAAACTGCCTCGGGGACGTGAGCTTGTGCTGGGCTGGAAGCATGAATTAAGCGGTGAGCTTAGCGCGACCCTTCTTGCGACGAGCGGCGACGATAGCGCGGCCGGCGCGGGTGCTCATGCGGGTACGGAAGCCGTGCTTGCGAGCGCGACGACGGTTGTTCGGCTGGAAGGTACGCTTACCCTTTGCCACGATTAACTCCTTGAAGTTGTTGGTGGATGGCACAGCCCAGCGCCGCCGGCGCTCAGGCTTAAACATCCACTGATGAATGGTGTACGTGGGGATGAGGCTTCGCACTTGAAGCGCCATGAGGCGTGGCGAGGCATTCCCACATGCAACATGTGCACCATGCACTGTTGCGATAGACCATCACAGGTTACGTGACAGGTAGCGCGCTAAACAAATCGACACACTGGGTGTCCCCGAAATTACAAGGATGTTTTTATCCGCAGCTAGAGCGCCACTTTTCACCCACATGCTGCGCGGTCAACGCCTCCTCCCACCGACCGTGGCGCGGTCGAGCCGCGGTCGCGCCAGGCGTGCAAAGAAGTGCGTTAGACAGCATCCCCATAACGCGGTACAACTGAGGAATCTAATTCCACAGCCGCCCACAGGGTGTGGATAACTCTCAATCATGACTTGAGACTTTTGCTATTTGAGCAGGTCAACTGCATTAAGGAGCCGATGTAAAGTTATCCACAGCCATGAGATAGGCTGTGGATAAACCACCTATTCACACCTGTGGATAACTTTGTGGAATCCGAGGTTACACACTAAAACATCGTGTGGAATCCCCGGTGGAAATCACAAGAAATTGGAATTTCCGCATCCCCGTCTCTTCCTCATCCGTCCATCCGTCCCCGATCCAACCCACGTTCACGCAGTACATACTGCGGCCCTGAAGCCTCTCTTTCAGGCACGTAAGTAGCTGTGGCCGGCCCCACCCGCCGGCACCGCGTGGCCGTGAAGCACACAGAAGGTAGGCGTTTTGTCTGATCCGCAAGCAGCCCTAAGGGCCAGCTGGAAAGCTGTGGTCAGTGATTTGCTGGCACAGTCCGAACAACCGAACTCGGACGTTCCCAACTTCACCCACAGCCAACGCCTCAACCTCCAGCTCGTAGAGCCCATCATGATCGGGGATGGCTACGCGTTGATTGCCGCCCCGCACGAGAATGCCAAGAGTGTTATTGAGGCTGAGCTGGGGGAGTACATCACCCGCGCTCTGTCGCAGCACATGGGCCGGCCGTGTTCCTTGGCCGTGACCATTGCCGCGCCCCCGCAGCCTGCTCCGCAGGAAGAACCCGAAGCTCCCGCCCCCCAGCGCCCCATTCAGACCGAGGCACCGGAGTACGGCATGGGCCACCAGGCTCAGTCTTTCCAACAAGCCATGCCGCCCACGCCACCGACCCAGCCGGCCCAACCCGCTCCGCCCGCTCATCATCAGCCGCGCTCATGGGATGCCGCGCATTCCCCGGCCAGCCTGGATGAGTTGGCTCAGCACTACAGCGAACAGCAACACACCGCTCCCAGCGGCTACCCAGACTACTCGGAGGCAGCCGGCGCGCGCATTCCGCGCGAGGAACCCGCGCACAACCCAAACCACGAAAAATCTCTCAACCCGAAGCACACTTTTGAAAACTTCGTCATCGGGTCCTCCAACCGTTTTGCCAACGGTGCCGCCGTGGCCGTGGCCGAAAACCCCGCCCGCGCCTATAACCCACTGTTCATTTGGGGCGGCTCCGGGCTGGGCAAGACGCACCTGTTGCACGCGGCCGGCAATTACGCCCAGGTCCTGCACCCGGGCCTGCGGGTGAAATATGTGTCCTCGGAGGAATTCACCAACGATTACATCAACTCGCTGCGTGATGACCGCCAGGAATCCTTCAAGCGCCGCTACCGCAACCTGGACATCCTCATGGTCGATGACATTCAGTTCTTGGAAGGCAAGGAATCCACGCAGGAAGAGTTCTTCCACACCTTCAATGCCCTGCACCAGGCCAACAAGCAGATCATTTTGTCTTCCGACCGCCCGCCGAAGCAGCTGACGACCCTGGAGGATCGCCTCCGCACCCGTTTCGAGGGTGGTCTGATTACGGATATTCAGCCGCCAGACCTGGAAACGCGCATCGCCATCCTCATGAAGAAGGCTTCTGCGGACGGCACAGACGTCGATCGCTCGGTACTCGAGCTCATCGCCTCCCGCTTCGAATCATCAATTCGCGAGCTCGAGGGCGCGCTCATCCGTGTTTCTGCGTATTCTTCCCTGGTCAATGAACCAATCAGCTTGGAGATGGCGGAGATTGCCCTGCACGATTTGGCTCCTGATTCTGCCGATCGCCAGATCACCGCGGCGGCCATCATCGAGGTCACGGCGGACTACTTCAACATCGACGTGGACACCCTGCGCGGTTCCGGTAAGAAGCGCGCCGTCGCCCACGCCCGCCAGCTGGCGATGTACCTGTGCCGCGAGCTCACCGAACTGTCCCTGCCGAAGATCGGCGATCAGTTCGGCGGCAAGGACCACACCACCGTCATCTATGCCGACCGCAAGATCCGCAAGGAAATGACAGAAAACCGCAACACCTACGACGAGATCCAGGCGCTGACCCAGCGCGTGAAGAACCACAACCAGCGCTAGAACCGCACGGCGCTTGGCGACGTCCCCTCCCGTCCCGCACAACCTCCCCGCGGGCGTGGGCCGGGGGCGTCTTTTTGATCGGTGAAAACTTATCCACATAGTTATTCACAGCTGTGTAATTCCACTCTTGTAATTTGTAGATCCTCGTCACGTTTTCTTCTTCCACAGCAGATCAGCGACCTCTTCAGCCTTGTGAGCAACCCTGTGATCAGCGGCGATAGATCTGGGGATGGATTGTGGATAACTTCGGCCCCGACCGAGTTACTCACATTTCTTGTCATTTGATCACAGTGATCCCACACCCTGACTCACAGATCGGTTCGCGGCTGAGAGCTTGGCCTTTGCTGGGTTGTCCACAGATCCCACAGCGCTTATTACTACTCCTATTTTGTTTTCTCCCTAACTAAGAAGAAAAAGGATGTGTGTGATTCGCCGGCGCCCAGCCTGCCCACACGGTCTCATCGAGGGCCGAAGAGGGTGAATGACAAAACTCCTGAGGTTTGGTGCTGATCCTGTAAGTTGGAGTGAGCTTGCAAGAATCTTCCATCCGGAACTAGAGGAGCGTCTCATCACCATGGAGCAGTCCGTGTCATTTCGCGTTGCCAAAGATGACCTCGCCAACGCCGTCGCGTGGGTTGCGCGCAGCCTGCCGTCGAAGGTCACCCAGCCGGTGCTGCGCGCCATGCTGATCACCGCGGATGACAATGGTTTGGAATTCACGGGCTTCGACTACGAGGTGTCGACTCGCGTGCGCATCGCCGGCATGGTCGATGAGCCAGGCCGCATCGCCGTGGCCGGTAAGTTGCTCTCTGACATCGTCGCTTCCTTGCCCAACAAGGAAATTGAGATGACGCAGGAGGACAACAAGGTTCTCCTGGTTTGTGGTTCCTCCCGCTTCGAGCTACCGCTCATCCCGCTGGATGATTACCCGCAGTTGCCGGTCCTTCCGGAGGTCACCGGCACGATCAACCCGCAGCTTTTCGTGGAAGCCATCAGCCAAGTTGTCGCCGCCGCCGGCAAGGACGACACCCTGCCCATGCTCACCGGCGTGCACATCGATATCAATGGCTCCCACGTGCAGATGACGGCGACGGACCGCTTCCGCCTGGCCATGCGCACCTTCGAGTGGGATCCAGTTTCCCCCGACGTAGAGGCCAAGCTTTTGGTCCCAGCCAAGACGCTGCAGGAGACCGGCCGCTCCCTCGACACACACCTCAACATCCCGGTGGAGATCGCCGTGGGCACGGGTGAGAACATCGCTGCGGAAGGTTTGTTCGGCCTGCATGCCGATAACCGCGAGACCACCACGCGCATGCTCGATGCAGATTTCCCGAATGTGGCACCCCTGCTGCCGAAGACCCACACGGCCATGGCCAGCATTGAGGTCGCCCCGCTGCAGGAAGCCATCCGCCGCGTATCCCTGCTGACGGACCGCAACGCCCAGATCCGCATGGAGTTCAGCGAAGGTGAAGTGACCTTGGCCGCCGGCGCCGATTCCGGCCGCGCGAGCGAGTCCCTGCCCTGTGCTTTTAACGGCCGCGACAACTTCGTCATTGCGTTTAACCCGTCCTACCTCAAGGATGGCTTGGCCGTGGTCCACACGGACCGCGTGGTCTTCGGCTTTACCGAGCCCTCGCGCCCGGCGATTATGATTCCGGAGCCGGAGGAGCTGCCGGAGGCCAACGAGGATGGCTCTTTCCCCACCCCGGAGACTGACTTCACCTACCTGCTGATGCCAGTGCGCTTGCCGGGCTAGGCCATATGTTTATTCGCGATCTCGATGTCAGGGACTTCCGCTCCTGGCCCGAGCTCACTCTCAGGCTGCAACCGGGGATTACCCTTTTTATCGGCCGCAACGGTTTTGGCAAGACCAATATCGTCGAAGCCATCGGCTACGTCGCACACCTGTCCTCGCACCGCGTCGCTCATGACGCCCCGCTGGTGCGCCACGGTGCAACCAACGCCCGCATTTCCGCCACGGCGGTCAACCAGGGGCGCGAGCTTACCGCGCACCTGCTCATCAAACCCCACGCGGCGAACCAAGCGCAGATCAACCGCACCCGTTTGAAGTCCCCGCGGGAGCTGCTGGGTGTGGTGCAAACAGTGCTCTTTTCCCCGGAGGATTTATCCCTCGTGCGCGGCGAGCCGGCAACGCGCCGCCAGTATTTGGATGACATCATTGCCTCCCGCACTCCGCGCCTGGCGGGTATCAAGGCCGACTATGACAAGGTGCTCAAGCAGCGCAACGCGCTGTTGAAGTCGGCGTCACCGAGCCTGCGCCGCGGCTACAACGACAGCGACGGCGCCTCAGCACTAGCCACCCTTGATGTGTGGGATACGCAGCTTTCCTCTCTCGGTGCGCAGGTGATCCAGGCACGCCTGGCGCTTGTCGACGAACTCCGCGAGCTCATCCCCGCCGCCTATGCCGGCCTAGCTCCGGAATCGCGCCCCGCGGCCATCGAGTACAAGTCCACGGTGGATACCTCCGACCGCGAGGTCATGGAGGCCATGATGCTCACCGAGCTGGCAAATAAACGCCAGCGCGAAATCGAACGAGGTATCTCGCTCGTCGGCCCGCACCGCGATGATCTCGTGCTCAACCTGGGGACGAGCCCCGCCAAGGGTTTTGCCAGCCACGGCGAGACCTGGTCTTATGCCATCTCCTTGCGCCTAGCGGAGTTCAACCTGCTGCGCCAGGATGGCACGGATCCGATCCTCATCCTTGACGATGTCTTTGCTGAGCTCGATGCCAAGCGCCGCGAGAAGCTCGTCCATCTCGCCGCAGGCGCGGAACAAGTGCTCATCACTGCGGCGGTGGATGAGGATTTGCCCGGCAACCTACAGCCCATCGAGCGCTTCACCGTCAGCGTGCGCGATACCGACGAGGGCCGAGTATCAGAGATCGCACCGTACGATGCGGGCGGTGAAAGCGATGACTGAGCAGGAATTTGATCCCGTCAAAGCGCTCTTTGAGCGCACGCGGAGTAATTCCAAGAACCCGCCGAAGTTCAATAAACCGGCCCCCAAGATGAACCTGGCGCCAACGTCACAAGAACAGCAGCCGAAGCCTTTTCGGCGCGGGCGGCCGAGTGGACCCGACGGTCGCCGCCGGCGCCGGAGCCTCGACATCCCTAGCCTGGGCGCGCAGATCCAACGCGAGATTGGCAAGCGCGGCTGGGAGCACGAATTAGCTCATGGCTGGGTCATGGGCAATTGGGAAAACCTCGTGGGTGAACGCATCGCCGCGCATACTCAGCCGCTGAACATCAAGGAGCAGGTTGTTTACGTGGCGTGCGATTCCTCCAGCTGGGCCACTGAGCTGCGCTACCTGCAGCGGCCCATCTTGCAGAAGATCGCGGACCGCCTGGGCCCGGACGTGGTGGTTAAGCTCCACATTCAAGGACCCAAGCAGCACCGAAACTATGAGGGCCGCCAATGGGTCAAGCCGCAAGGCTCACAGGATACGTACGGCTGATCGGGGCGATCGCGAAATTCACGCAAATTTGGGGCTCTCACGGGCGTGCACTGTCCTCGCGTGGGGGGACACAGTGTAGAATGGCTAAAGTCTTAGATTTAGCTCTAGCCAAAAGGAGTACACGAATCCGTGGCTGAACAACACGCATATGATGCGGGGTCAATTACGATTCTGGAGGGCCTCGAGGCCGTCCGTAAGCGCCCCGGTATGTACATCGGTTCCACCGGTGCCCGCGGTCTGCACCACCTGATTTGGGAGATCGTCGACAACTCCGTCGATGAGGCAATGGCGGGCTATGCCGACAAGGTCATTGTCACCCTCCGTGAGGACGGGGGCATCGAGGTCATCGATAACGGCCGTGGTATCCCGGTCGAAATGCACGCCTCCGGTATCCCTACTGTCCAGGTGGTTATGACCCAGCTGCATGCCGGCGGTAAGTTCGACTCTGAATCTTATGCCGTGTCCGGTGGTCTGCACGGTGTGGGTATCTCCGTGGTCAACGCCCTGTCCACCCGCGTCGAGGCGGACATCAAACGCGATGGCAAGCACTGGTACCAGAACTTCAACAACGCCATCCCCGATGAGCTGGTAGAAGGCGATAATGCCCGCGGCACCGGCACCACCATTCGCTTCTGGCCGGACCCGGAGATCTTTGAAACCGTCGAGTTTAACTACGACACCATCGCCCGCCGCCTGCAGGAGATGGCCTTCCTGAACAAGGGTCTGACCATTGTGCTGCGTGACGAGCGCGCCATCTCCAAGGAGCAGGCCGAGCTCGAAGAGATCGCCGAAGCAGGCGATTCCGCCGTTAGCCTGAGCTCCCTGGATAACAAGGACGAAGCCGGCCAGGAGGGCGAGGACGGCGAGGGCAAGACTTCCAAGAAGAAGGAAGTCACCTACCACTACCCGAACGGTCTGCAGGACTACGTTGCGCACCTCAACAAGAACAAGTCCGCCATCCACCCCACCATCGTTGCCTTCGACGTTAAGGGTGAGGACCATGAGGTGGAAATCGCGCTGCAGTGGAACCAGGGCTACAAGCAGTCCGTCCACACTTTCGCCAACACCATTAACACTCACGAAGGCGGCACGCACGAGGAGGGCTTCCGCGCGGCTCTGACCACCCTGATGAACCGCTACGCCAAGGAGCACAAGCTCCTCAAGGAAAAGGATGGCAACCTCTCCGGCGATGACTGCCGTGAAGGCCTTGCTGCCGTTATTTCCGTGAAGGTGGCGGATCCGCAATTCGAGGGCCAGACCAAGACCAAGCTCGGTAACTCGGAGATCCGCGGCTTTGTCCAGCGCTCTGTCAACGAGCACCTCAATGATTGGTTCGACGCCAACCCGGCTGAGGCCAAGGTCATTATCAACAAGGCCGTATCCTCCGCACACGCCCGCGTAGCCGCCCGTAAGGCACGTGAGTTGGTGCGCCGCAAGTCCGCCGGTGACCTCGGCGGCCTGCCCGGCAAGCTGGCAGATTGCCGCTCCAAGGATTCGAAGCTTTCTGAGCTTTACATCGTGGAGGGTGACTCCGCAGGTGGTTCCGCGAAGGGCGGCCGCGATTCCATGTTCCAGGCTATCCTGCCGCTGCGCGGCAAGATCCTCAATGTGGAAAAGGCCCGCATGGATAAGGTTCTTAAGAACGCTGAGGTCCAGGCCATCATCACCGCCTTGGGCACCGGTATCCACGAAGAGTTCGATATTTCTAAGCTGCGCTACGACAAGATCGTGCTCATGGCCGATGCCGACGTGGACGGCCAGCACATCGCTACGCTGCTTCTGACCCTGCTCTTCCGCTTCATGCCGCAGCTGGTCGAGGATGGCCACGTGTACCTGGCGAATCCGCCGCTGTACAAGCTGAAGTGGGGCAAGGGCCAGCCGGGCTATGCCTTCTCCGATGCTGAGCGTGACAAGCTGCTTGCCGAAGGCTTGGAGCAGGGACGCAAGATCAACAAGGACGACGGCATCCAGCGCTACAAGGGTCTGGGTGAGATGAACGCTTCCGAGCTCTGGGAGACCACCCTGGATCCGACGACCCGCGTCCTGCGCCGCGTAGACCTGGAAGATGCGCAGCGCGCCGATGAGCTCTTCTCCATCCTCATGGGTGATGACGTGGCTGCCCGCCGCTCCTTCATTACCCGCCGCGCGAAGGACGTCCGCTTCCTCGACGTCTAAGACGTCTCAAAGCACGAGCCCACAGGGGAACAAGAGAAAGCAAGAAAAAGACCAGCCCTCAGAAAGAGGTGCTGGTCTTTTTTGTCGGTGCCTACGGCACGGAGAGTTAATCCACTTATACGGTATCCATGTGGCGCTGCAGAACACGGCCGATGGTTGCCACGTTGGGCTCCAAGATGGAGGAGGCCTTGCCGCGCAGCGACTTGTAGGTGCGCGCGATGCCGGGGGCCTTAATGTCCTTGGCGGCCCTATCAGCTGCAGCCATGATGGCCTCGGTAACTTCGCCGCTGCGTCCGTCGAGGTAGGTGCCGAAATCGGACTGCTCAGAGCCTTCAAATTCCTTCCAGTAGGAATCCAGGGTGTTGAGCAGCTCCGGCAGCATCTGGTTGATTCCCTTGGACAGAACCTTGGAATCCGCCTTCTTTGCGGCCACTAGGGCGCCCTTGAAGGCCATGCCGGTGATACCAGTCAGCGATGCTACGGCGTCATCTGCTGCCGTGGACAAGTCCGCCACCACGGCGTTGCGGGTAGGGGACTGGAGGAGTTGGGAGAGGTTTGTCATACAGGCGAGCTTACTGTGCCGGGGCGCTGGAGCCTGCCTTGAGCGCGGCAATCTGGTCAGCAATCTCTGGGAAACCATTGGTGCGGGCCAGGCGCTCGAGGTCGAAGTCGAGACCACCCTCGTAGAGGCGGTTGTGCTCGGACGAACCGGAGG
This sequence comes from Corynebacterium sp. HMSC072A04, assembly GCF_001809235.1. Classification (NCBI taxonomy): domain Bacteria; kingdom Bacillati; phylum Actinomycetota; class Actinomycetes; order Mycobacteriales; family Corynebacteriaceae; genus Corynebacterium; species Corynebacterium sp. HMSC072A04. Next base: position 63,477 of record NZ_KV796752.1, read on the forward strand.
AGCCTGCCATGCCGATCTGCGCGGCGAATTCATCGGCTTGGGCGCGTAGAGCAGGGTTGTTATCCACGACGAGCTTGAGCAGCGCCATCGCAGCAGCAATGGAACCGCCGATGATGAGCGTCATGTCGATGGGCGTGGAGCCGGTAAGGGAGGAGCCGGCTTCGCCCTGCTGGAAGTCGGGGTTGGTGGGCCAGTTATTATCGGCGGTCGTAGCGCTCGCGGCGGGGGCTACGGCAGTGGTGAGGGTGGTAGCCACAACGCCGGCGGCGAGGAACTTCTTCAAGGACATGGAGGACATAGGGAATTCCTTTCTCAGAAGGGAATAGAGACTTCTTTATCACGTTTAACTTACATAACTTCTGCAACAGAAAGATAGACCTGCGCGCACAATCGCGCGAATTCTTCATTCTTTCCGCTCAACGCGGGCACTGAGCACAAAACCTTCTCCAGCGACTGTGCCGCTGCAGCGCGGCTGCCATGCACTGCAATCCCCTCGACGGAGGCCGTGCTCGCGGCAGCTGCCGCAGCCAAGGCGGCGAAGTCAGTAATCCGTACGCGATATACCCGGCAGAACTCCCGTGCAATTAAGACCAGCTGCTCAACATTCACTGACGCACCCCTCGTGCCCGGCGGATCTCCGCCTCCAATTCCGAGCGCCCGGGCAACAACCTGCGTGCGGTGTCTTGCACGGCGGCATCCGACAAGGTCCGCGCGGCGGCCGCGACGACGGCGCGGACCACCGCCTCGTGCTTGGAAGTACCTTGCGCGGAAGCCAATAAGGTCAGCGCGTGGTCTTGCTCTGGGGTCAGGCGCAGTGTCATAGCCATGGTGGGAATGGTATCACTGTGATACCACTACTGCGCCAGAAACAGCCTCAGAGGTCCTTAAACGGTACGATAGGGCCTTATGAGTGATAACAACGGTGATCTCTTCGATCGCATCCAACCAATTGACATCAATGAGGAGATGGAGTCGAGCTACATCGACTACGCCATGTCCGTCATCGTCGGCCGCGCCCTGCCGGAGGTGCGCGACGGCCTCAAGCCGGTTCACCGCCGCATCCTCTACGCCATGTATGACTCCGGCTACCGCCCAGACCGTGGCTATGTAAAGTCCGCCCGCCCGGTCTCGGACACGATGGGTCAGTTCCACCCGCACGGTGACATCGCCATCTACGACACCCTCGTGCGCCTTGCACAGCCGTGGAACATGCGCTACCCGCTGGTCGACGGCCAAGGTAACTTCGGCTCCCGCGGTAATGACGGCCCGGCAGCTATGCGTTACACCGAGTGCCGCATGACGCCGCTGGCCATGGAGATGGTCCGCGATATCCGCGAAAACACCGTCGATTTCGCGCCGAACTACGACGGCAAGACGCAGGAACCAACGATTCTGCCCTCCCGCGTTCCGAACCTGCTGATGAACGGCTCCGGCGGTATCGCCGTCGGTATGGCCACCAATATCCCGCCGCACAACCTTAACGAGTTGGCGGATGCCATCTACTGGTTGCTGGATAACCCGAATGCTTCCGAGGAAGAAGCTTTGGCTGCTTGCATGGAGCGCGTCAAGGGCCCGGATTTCCCGACTGCGGGACTCATCGTAGGTGACCAGGGCATCAAGGATGCCTACACCACCGGCCGCGGCTCCATCCGGATGCGCGGCGTGACCTCCATTGAGGAGGTGGGCAACCGCCAGACCATCGTTATCACTGAGCTGCCCTACCAGGTCAACCCGGACAACATGATCTCCAATATCGCGGAGTCTGTGGTCAACGGCAAGATCGCCGGAATCGCCAAGATCGAGGACGAGTCCTCTGACCGCGTGGGTATGCGCATTGTGGTCACCCTCAAGCGAGACGCCGTAGCACGCGTTGTCCTTAATAACCTGTACAAGCACTCCCAGCTGCAGACCTCCTTCGGCGCCAACATGCTTTCCATCGTGGATGGCGTGCCGCGCACCCTGCGCCTGGATCAGATGCTGAGCTACTACGTGGCCCACCAGATCGAGGTAATCGTCCGCCGTACCCAGTTCCGCCTCGATGAAGCCGAAAAGCGCGCCCACATTCTGCGCGGTCTGGTCAAGGCGCTCGACATGCTCGATGAGGTCATCGCGCTCATCCGCCGTTCCCCCACGGTTGATGAGGCACGTGAGGGCCTGAAGGCGCTTCTTGACGTCGACGATGTCCAGGCCGATGCCATCCTTGCCATGCAGCTGCGCCGCCTGGCCGCGCTGGAGCGCCAGAAGATTATCGATGAGTTGGCGGAGATCGAGGAGATCATCGCGGACCTCAAGGACATCCTGGCCCGTGAGGAGCGCCAGCGTCAGATCGTCCACGATGAGCTGGAGGAGATCGTCGAGAAGTACGGCGATGAGCGCCGCACCCAGATCGTTGCCGCCTCCGGCGACGTCAGCGATGAGGACCTCATCGCCCGTGAGAACGTCGTGGTCACCATTACGGCCACTGGCTACGCCAAGCGCACCAAGGTCGATGCTTACAAGGCCCAGAAGCGCGGCGGCAAGGGCGTGCGCGGCGCGGAGCTGAAGCAGGATGACATTGTGAAGAACTTCTTCGTCTGCTCCACGCACGACTGGATCCTGTTCTTCACCAACTTCGGCCGCGTCTACCGCCTCAAGGCCTACGAACTCCCGGAGGCGGGCCGCACCGCTCGTGGCCAGCACGTGGCTAACCTGCTGGAGTTCCAGCCAGAGGAGAAAATTGCCCAGGTCATTCAGATCCAGTCCTACGAGGACGCCCCATACCTGGTTCTTGCTACCCAGCAGGGCCGCGTGAAGAAGTCCCGCCTGACCGACTACGAGTCCGCACGTTCCGCAGGGCTTATCGCCATCAACCTCAATGAGGGCGATGCGCTGATCGGTGCACAGCTGGTCAACGAGGGCGATGACATCCTTCTCACCTCTGAGCAGGGCCAGGCTATCCGCTTCACTGCGGACGATGACCAGTTGCGCCCGATGGGCCGCGCAACCGCCGGTGTGAAGGGTATGCGCTTCCGCGGCGATGACCAGCTGTTGTCCATGTCCGTGGTCAATGACGGCCAGTTCCTCCTGGTGGCTACTTCCGGCGGCTACGGCAAGCGTACCGCCATTGAGGAGTACACACCGCAGGGCCGCGGCGGCCTCGGCGTGATGACCTTCAAGTACACACCCAAGCGCGGCAAGCTCATTGCAGCAATCGCCGTCGACGAGGACGACGAGATCTTCGCTATCACCTCCGCTGGTGGTGTTGTGCGCACCGAGGTCAACCAGATTCGCCCGAGCTCCCGCGCCACCATGGGCGTGCGCTTGGTCAACCTGGCAGATGACGTCGAGTTGCTGGCCATCGACCGCAATGTTGAGGACGACGGCGAAGAGGACGCCCAGGCAGTTGCCAAGGGTGAAAAGTCCGTCGAGGACGTCAAGCCCGAACACCTCAAGCTTGGAGAGAACTCCAAGCCGGAAAAGGGCGAAGACAAGGACTCCGATAAGGACGAGGAGTAACCCATGATTGGACGAGAGCTTCACCTAGCCCGGATTTCGCCCATGTCGGCGTTCCGCGTTGGCTTGGCCATGTCCCTCGTCGGCCTCGTGGCCTGGATCATCGCCGTGTGCCTGCTGTACATCGGCCTTGACCAGGCGGGCATCTGGGATTCCCTCAACAGCCTTGTCGGCGGTATCGGCGGCGGCTTTGAGGTTTCCTTCGGATTGGTCGTCTCTGCAGCCGCCCTGTTCGGCGCCATCATCGCCGTCCTGATGACGATCCTGGCGCCGCTCATGGCTGTTATATATAACGCCATCGTGGACGTCTTCGGTGGCTTCAAGATTCGCCTACAAGATGAGCCGCATCAATAGCGATACAAAGTGAAGCAAAATCAGCTTCAAATACTGCATATGACCAGGCGATTTGTAATAAATCGCCGGTCCTATGTAGAGTAACTACTCGTTCCGGTCAAGGGCCTATAGCTCAGTCGGTTAGAGCGCATCGCTGATAACGATGAGGTCGCTGGTTCGATTCCAGCTAGGCCCACCACGGAACAATGGGGCATTAGCTCAATTGGTAGAGCATCTGCTTTGCAAGCAGAAGGTCAGGAGTTCGATTCTCCTATGCTCCACAATATAAATAAGGAAAGACGCTCAGCGACGAAATAGAAGCTGAGCGTCTTTCCTTTTTCCACTTAAGCCTCAAGAAGGCTCACAGGAATCACCCGTGCCAGGTATCAGGGGGGGGGCAAGGGGTGAAAGTTGGGCCGACACCCTAGCAAGTGCAATGACATTCGTGTAATTATTACCCAGATAGGGGTAGTTCATTCACAGCTGTCACAAAGGTTCGAAATAGTTTCAATTTCAACTCCTGTATAGAAGAAGGCCATCTACCAGCAAAAATGCTAGGCATCGCCGCCAGCTAGTTGGAAAAAGTTTAAAAATAAGTTGTGTTTGACTGGAAAGACCCGCCAGACTTCGATAATCTTGCTGCAGCGACAAAAGCTGCACTACTCGTTGAGAATGTGAAGATCATTCATGAAGAACGATTGCTAGCGTCGCCCTACACGACGGTTATCGTAAGATAATTTTCACAGTCCGACCTCAACTCTCATAGGGGAATTACATGTTCAAGAACCGTGTTCGCACCGCCGCTCTCGCAGGTGCTATCGCAGTTGCCACCGGTGTCTCCGGTGTTGCAGTCCCGGCTTTCGCTGAGGACACCACTCCGGGTACCACCCAGGGTGACGGCTTCAACAAGCCGGATGCATCCGCTGACAACGGCTCCGTTGCTGACAACGTGACCGAAGAGCAGCTCTTTGCAATGACCAACGAGACTGCTAACTACATCATCAACAACAACCAGTTCGTCGATGCTTACACCCAGGCTGCAGCAATCCAGGGTGACGGCATCAACCTCTTCGAGCAGGCACAGTGGAAGGCCTACGTTCAGTTTGCAAACGAGGCTACCAAGCAGCTGGCTAAGGCAGAGGCTAACTACCAGTCCGCCATGAACTCCGTGAACTACGCTCTGGAGAAGGACAAGGCTGCTGACAAGGCATGGGCCAACTACGAGGAAAAGGCTGTTGACTACAACAACACCGTAACCAACATCATCGGTAAGGAAGGCGACTACAAGTCCGACGGCCTCTTCGCTACCGACCTCAACGCTCTGAACGACGAGGGCGCTAAGGGCGGCCTGCCGGCGCTCAAGACCCCGGGCGCGCTGGGCTTCCCGATCCAGAAGATCGACCCGGAGGATGCCAACAACGTTAACACCGTTCCGGCTGAGAACATCAAGAACCTCGAGAAGACCATCAAGGAATACAAGAAGGCCTTCGACCGCGCAGGTGACCGTGATGGTGACAACAAGGATCAGTTCATCACCCGCCACTACATCGACAAGCTCGAGACCCTGATCTCTGATTCCGAGATGCTGCTCCAGTCCCTCAAGGATGACCACGCTGCACTCGAGGAAGCTCGCGAGGCTGCTCAGGCTGCTTCCCGCGAGGCTCAGAAGTCTGACGTTCTGGTTCGCCAGGGCTTCCTGGAGCGTGCTTACGCTCAGGTCAAGGTAATCCGTGTCCTCGAGGCTAACTACGCTGCTGGTAAGCGTGAGCTGGAGCTCCGTGAGGCGAAGGACAACCAGACCGTTGATATCGACGGCACCACCCCGAAGCCGACCCTGCGTGAGGCCTACTTCAAGCTCTTCGACCACGGCGGAGTCTTGGGTGAAGCTCTCGAGCACAACTACAACCTTCTGGTTGATCAGGAGGAGGACTTCAAGACCCTGCAGGACTGGACCTTCAAGAACGTTACTTCGGGTGACAACGAGAGCAAGTACGAGGGTAACCGTATCTACGGCCCGCGTATCCTCGGCAACAAGGTTCCGAACCAGATCGGTAACCCGGAGGCTCCGTTCGCCAACGCTCCGGTTGCCCTGTTCAACGGCGATGCTCACAGCGATGAGGAGCGCAACGCTTACACCGCAGCTAAGGTCGCCGCTAACCGCGAGGTCTTCGGTCCGTCTAACTACGACATCACGTGGGAAGAGTCTTTCCGCAAGGTTGTCAACGCTGATAACGCAGTTCAGGCTGATATCAAGCAGAAGGCCGACGACGTCCAGGCCCGCAAGGATCAGGCTGACCGCACCGATGCCCTCATCAAGGCTGTTCAGGATCTGGCTAACAAGTCCGCCGACAACAACGGTGACAACAAGGGCGGCGACAACGGTTCCGACGACGCTACCAAGCCGGGCAACAACAAGGATGACAAGTCCTCCAACATCAAGGACAAGCTGTCCAACGATGGCAAGCCGACCCCGCTCGCTATCTTCGGCATCGTCGCTGGTGTCCTGGCCGCAATCGCAGCTGCCTTCCCGGCAATTGCTAAGGCTCTGAACATCAAGCTCCCCTTCTAATTCAAGCTAGCTTGAATCGGCTCCGCCCCTAACGGAGCCAGAGCTTAGGAAGCACCCCACCACTTGGTGGGGTGCTTCTCTTTGTTTTTAGCCCGACTCCAAAGTGGGTATATGGAGGGCTGCGGCTTAAGGGACATTTCGTGTGGATTTGCGGCGTGTCGCACTAAGGGACATTTCGTGTGGATTTAGGAGCGTCCGGCCCAGCCTTTTCTTATGCCTAAGCTGGGGTTCCATTCGTTGTCGATGCCGGTGTCGAATGTGGCAGGTCGCCCGTCTGGGTGGCCGCGCCGTTTAAGTTCTTCTTTCGCCCATGCCTTGCGTGCGGCTTTTTCTCCTTGGCGTCCGAA
>NZ_KV796753.1:0-238 GCF_001809235.1 Corynebacterium sp. HMSC072A04
GGCCCATGTGCAGCAGAAACGACTATCCGGCGAAGATGATCGGGCAGCATTTTACGATGATGTTGACCGTAAGATTCATCAGATTTGGAAAGACTCTGATGAGGTTTATGGTGCTCCGCGGATCACCGCAGAACTTACCGAGCGCTACCAGATCACCTTGAATCGCAAGACTGTGGCTAAACGGATGCGCATGATGGGCATTGAAGGGAGGGCCTGACCCCCGGAAAGTAGACACGTC
>NZ_KV796754.1:0-399 GCF_001809235.1 Corynebacterium sp. HMSC072A04
ACTCGTTGAAACACGCATCAATACAGTCCAGCAAGTATCCGGCCCGCTGACCGACTACAGGCAGCGGGTTGGAAACGCTGCCTGTTGCCGGAGGGATGTGTCTAACCTCGCCGAAGTCCAATGCGAGTTGGTCACCATCGACGATGCGTTGAGCTTCAGCCCGCAAAAGCGCAAGCTCAGACTCTGAATGCGCTGAACCGATATGCTTCATCCTTTTCGCACCTTTGCGTTCAGAGAACACCACCTGCACCGCCATCGCCCCAGAAGCGGTCTTGACAGTGCGAATATAAGGACTCACAAAAATCAGACTACTGAACACCCCCGGCACTACCCACTTAGTGCGGAAAAATTCCTCCCCACCGACGAAAACCAACAGGTAACAGTGTCAAGAGTGACGTT
>NZ_KV796755.1:0-13180 GCF_001809235.1 Corynebacterium sp. HMSC072A04
AATCAACGCACTCTAAAACCGGAAGGGCCCCTTTACTATCTGCGACTTAGTGGTTTGTGAATTGCATTATAGATGTCGCAGTAGTCTTTGATTCGGTTTTAAAAGAAAAACATTCGGGAAGGAGAACAGATGACGGGATTCGCCCTTGGCCCCATGCCCGGTACCTCCATCGCAGAGGCCGCGGACATCATCATGGGGGAGACCGAGCTCCCTGCCATCCCGCAACTTCCCGAGCGCGGGTTGGGGTCGGATGCGGTGGGCCGCACGGCCAGCATGCTGGAGGCTATCTCCATCGACCGCGGCCCGCGCTCGTGGCGCATGACAGCGCGCCCGCAGCTGCTGACCCGGCGTACGTGGGACCGCTTGGAGCGCGATATCGACGAGGTCCAGGAAGTCTGGGGCGAAACCGTGCCCCGTATTAAGGTGCAAGCGCTCGGTCCCTGGTCGCTTGCGGCGAGCATTGAGCTTTCCGACGGCCACCGTGTCCTCACCGACCGCGGCGCCTTTAGCGAACTCGCGGAGTCACTTCTCTATGGCCTCCGCGCTCACGCCGCGGATGTTGCGCGCCGTTTCCACGGGGAGGTCGTCGTCCAACTCGACGAACCACTCCTCGCAGACGTTATCGCCGGCCGAATCCCCGGCACCACCGACTTCGATACCATTCCGGCGGTCCCAGATGAGGTAGCTCTTGAGCAGCTCCTTGTCTTCGAGGCCGACTACCTGCACGCCCCGCCGCTGTGGTCAGTCGCGCCCGCAGCCACGACCTTCCTCACGGATTTCCGTGGTCTGGAGACCCCGCGCCACCTGGACGGCTTGGGCGAGCACCTCAACGCGGGCCACCGCATTGGTCTGGGCCTTGAAGGTTCCGATGCCCGCGCGGAGGCCATTGCGCTGGCCCGGCATCTCGACCGCATCGGCATGCCGCGCGAGCTCCTCGTCGACCGTTTCGACGTCTATCCCGTCAAGGCTTCCGCTCGTTCTCTGCGCTCGGTTAACGAGACCGCCGGCATTCTCACCCGCGATGCTGGGGATCTCTAATTGAGCTTTCACCTGACCTAGGCCTCGAATATGAACCAGAACAGGCTAGATATCTATTGCAGCATGCTTTCTTTTGAAGGATAATCACTGATTAAATCCCTCGTTGTCCTAGAGAAAGAACCACCTGCCATGCCAGAGTTCACAGCACAGGTTAAAGCGTTACGTTCGATGATCGAGTCCGGAGAGCTCGTCTCCGAAGATGCCGATGACCTAATCCAACTTGCCAAGCCAGGCGTCGTCCTTCCCTACTCCAACGGCACTCCCACCGAACATGGCTCGTACTTCGGAGGTAGACCGTATCTTCCGGAAGGTTCGACATGGCCCATTTCAAAGAACGGTCAGCCATTACTCCATATCATTCAGCTAAATTTTGCCGATATTGTCTGTCATGTGCGTGCGGAGGGGGCGTCGGAAAGCGAAGCAACTCTCGACGGATTGATTCCGGAGTCAGGAATTTTTCAACTCTTCGTCGGTGCTGATCCGTTCTTCGGCGGTTTCGATTCGGATTCGCCTGGCGATGGCATGGAAATTCGCTATATCCCTGAGCCTGCGGAAGGCTTTGGCAACCACAGCTTTCCTGGACCTCATACCGCGGAGCCTGCTGCCTTCGATGAAAAGCACGAGGATTTTTGTTCCCCGTTTAGCAAGGATCTTGGGGAGGTTATGAACTCTCCGATCTCCTTGTCTAGTGCAGTGGCAATGGTCCCTCCCACCGACTATGCAGTGTACGAGGCTTTGAAGTCTAGAAAAGGCGATGACTTTCTTGAAGAGTTTGATTACTTTGACGAGCTGGTTGAGTTGCGAGCCGCAGCCAGAAACCAAAGCGACATTATGCTTGGCGGTTTCCCAGCCTTCGCACAAGACCCTACGCAGCCTGAAGGGTACGTTCACTTCCTAGAAATCGATTCCACATATCTGGAAGAAGAAGAGCTTCCTTTCGAGGCCATGTGGGGTGACCTCGGTGTGGCCCACGTATTTCTGCACCCGGACGCATTGAAGAAAATGCAGGCTGGCGAGGCTGTCGTGTACCGCTCCGAAAACACTGGCAGGGCCGATGGTGCTGTCTTTTACTGGGATTGCGGCTAGTTTTGCTTCCCCAATTTCCCTTTTAATCAATCCTCCCCAGGCTGTCCGTCGCGGTGAAGTAGGCCTCCATATAAGGGATGACGAACTGGAGTTGGCCGTGTGCGGTGGGCTCGATCAGGTCGGCGTCGATAAGCCTTTGGCGCGTGGCCGACAGTGAGCGCACCGTCCGGTCCTGGTGAGCGGCGATGTTCTTGATTTCCGCCGTGCCGTTCTCCATAACCGCGCTCATCGCTTCGAGGAAGAGGCGCTGCGCTGGCGGAAGCGCCAGGGTAGCGGGCTGGTGGACCTGGGCGCCGAGAACCGAGATCGCCTCGGCTGACACTGCCGCGACGTCACCCTCCTCGATGCGGCTTCCACCCTCGCGCTGCGCCTTTCCCCAGGCCAATGAGCCCACCAGCTGCACCATGTAGGGGTAGCCTCGGGACAGCCGCACCGCAGCCGCAACCGCATCCTCGGTGAATTCGAGTCCGGACTGCGCCGCGGTTTCTGTGAAGGCCACCTTGGCGTTCGCGGGGGAGAGCGGCCCCAGAACGAACTTCTGCGCGCGGCGCAGGAAGGTCACACCCGGCAGGTCCAGCAGGCGGTTGACTCCCTGCGGAAGGCCCGCGGCGACAATAGCGACATCGAGCTCATCGCGCACCAAGTCTTGGTAGGTCACGGCCAGGGAGGTGAGGTCCTCGGCGTCTGCGTCCTGCACTTCATCGATGGTGAGCAGTACGCCAGTGCCTTTGAGCAGGCCTAAAAGCTCGCGCAGGCGGGTGTTCAACGTCGGTTTATAGGCTTCCTCGGTGTTGTGCTGGATGCCGATGGTTGCCAGGCCGCCAATACCGACGCGGTTGACCTTGCTCTTATCCGCCGGGGCAAGCTTGTCTATGATGCGCGGGATGGTGGTGTCCACGAGTTCCTCCACCAAGGAGCTGCGTCCCGAGGCCCGCAGGGTAATCCACCCGCGGCTAGAAGCGATATCTTCGAGCTCATTGAGCAAAACCGTCTTACCGATACCGCGGGCACCGCTGATGATGAGCGAGCGGCCCGGGCTGCCCGGCTGGGAGTCGAGTGCAGCCCGGAAGGTGTCGAGCACTGCCGTGCGCCCAACCCAAAAGAGTGGTGGAACGCCGAAGGTGGGGCGGAATGGGTTCTCATGTGGGGACATAGTCTCAATCCTAGGGCATTGGGAGATTTGGGAGACTTTTCTAAAAGCGGAGATTTGGGAGACTTTCGTCCCCCAGGTGGAATTAGGCGTCCCGCCCCGCCCGAATGGCGCCGACGATGTCAAAATCGCCGTTTATAGCTATAGGGTCACGCTGGGTGAGCTCCGCGAGCTTTTCCTGGACGCTGGGACGCGGCGAAAATTCAGGGCGTGAAGCTGTGGTCGTCAGGAGATCGCGCAGGTAGTTTTCCAAGGAAACTTCAGCGGCGTCAGCGCGCTTCTGAAGGGTGGCAATTACGGAGGGATTGACGTCGTGGATATGGACCGTGCGGTAAGCGGGAGCAGTCATAACGTCAGTCTACGGGAGGACTTAGATTGTGCTTGCGGGCTTCGAATCCATAGCCCGCCAGGCCACCGCACCGGCGTACACAGCACATGCGGCGACGAGGCCATACCACCAGAAGAAGTGGAGGTCCGCATTCCAGGGCAAGGTATATCCGATGAGCACGATGACGAAGGCAGTGATTGCTACGGAAACAACGCGCGAGACTGTCTTCCCTGGGGTGGTGAATGCCTTCCATGCGGACCATAGAAGGGAGGCGATGATAACGATCATGCTGATGGTGAGTAACACGGTGTCTCCTTAGGATCCGAGCTCGTCGAATAGAGCTTGGGCGAGGTCTTCGGTACCGGCGAGGGAATCGTTGTTGGCGAAGGCAGCGCGTTTGGTCTCTGGTTCGATGATGAGCATCGTCGAGTAACCGTATGTACCGCCGTTGTGCCAGTACCCAGCATTGTTTTCGCTGGGAGGCTGCCAGCCGTAGTCGGTATCGCCGTTGTCCATGAACCACTCGGCGAACTTGGCCATGTCACTTGCCGTGGAGCGGATGGCTCCCGCGGGTGCGGAGCCTTCCATCTCCCACGGCTCAGCGTGGCGGCCGGTGGGGGTTAGGCCGCGTGGAGCGTCGTCAGGTACTGAGCCCGGCGTCATGAGATAGGTCTCTGTCATGCCAACTGGCTCGAAGATGCGTTCTTTGAGCATCTGTTCATAAGGTTGCCCGTCAACGGTCTCGAGCATGTGGCCCAGGAGCCCATAGCCAAGGTTTGAATAGGATTCTTTACCGCGGTCTTTTAGTTCGGCCTCCGTGGCGGCAGCCACGATGTCCTCTACGGTCTCGCCTTCATAGGGGTTCGAGCCGGTGACACCCGAGGCGAGATTGCTGAGGAGGCTCGCGCTCGCCAGTCGCGGTAGGCCAGAGGTGTGGTCGAGCAATTCTTGGACGGTGACGTCAGCGACGGGCGCATCGCCAACATTGAGGACCTCGCCCACAGTGGTGTCAGTTCTCAGTTTTTCCTCTTCGACGAGCTGGTGGGCCAGTTCGCCAGTGAACATCTTGGTCACGGAGCCGATTTCGACCTCCGTGTGCTCGTCGCTGCCCAGTCCCGCAAAGGTGACCTTGCCGTCCTGGAGGGTAAAGGCAGTGAGGTTGTGGAAGCCGGACTCTGAGTGCTCTTTCAACTGGGCAGCTAAGGCTTCGTCACCAGTTTTGTCTTTTGCCAGGGTAATCCTTTGCGGCCCTGTGATGAGCAGGATGGCTGCAACGGCAATGGCAGCGATGACGGCTAGGGACATTCTACGCATTAGTGGTCCTCGCTCGCGGTGATGATGGTGAGAAGGGGGATAACTCGGGCGGGGCGGATGGAATACTCGCCGCCAGACTTCGTGGTCCAGCCGGCATGGGTCAGCGCGCTCAAGTGGTGGTAGGCGGTGCCGGTAGAGGAGACGATGTCTTCTTCGACAAGCTCTGCGGCTGTCGCGGGTGCGGCGAGCAGGCGGCGCAGGATTTCGCCGCGGACTGGATGGGCAAGAGCGGATAGGCGCTCGAGGTTTTCTGCCCAATCCTCGTCGGTGACGAAGTTCGTGGGGCGCTGCCATTGATAGGCATAAGTGCGCTTGCCGACGTTTATGTTGCCGCCAAAGATGATGGAGCCGTCGGGAAGCTGCTCGTTGGGTGCGAGGGCGTCGACCAGCCAGTAGGCCGAGCCTTCTTCCGCGGTGGATGCGGGGCCGGCGTCGGTGGGCGTGGTGCGCCCCTCAAGCGCGGCGACGCGCGCTTCGAGTTCGGCGAGGCGTGCTTCGACTGTCGTTTCCATGGTTTCTAGAATTCCAGAACTCTAGAAAACTGGCAAGTGCTATTTGGGTGAGGGGGTGGGAGTTAAGAAATCATCGGCCACGCGGTGGACACATCCGAGGCGTCCCGCCCGCGGCCTTCCAGGTACTTCTTGAAGGATTCGCGGTCCTTGTACCACTCGACGGCCTGGTACTCCATGAGCTCGTTGGTATCCATCTGTGCTAGCTCGGGGAAGTGCTGGCGCACCTGTTTCCAGGCCACGCGGGCGGCAGCGAGGGCGTCGGCAGTCGCCTCATGCGCGTTGCTCAACTCCACGCCGTAGTGGGCGGAGACCTCCTCCAAGGTGCGCTTGCCCTTGCGCCACTTGTCCTTAACGCGGTCGATGACGAAAGGATCGAACACCGGACCGTTGACCGTGAAGTCCCCGGTCAGCGCGCGCAAGACGGAGAGATCGTAGGCGGCGTTGTAGACGATGAGCGTGAGCCCCTCGTCCCAGGCCTGATAGATGGAATCGACCGTCTCCTTGAGCACCTCCTCGTGGGGGCGACCTTCCGCGCGGGCTTTCTCAGTAGTGATGCCGTGAATCTTGGCGGCTTCCTCGGGGATCTCCACGCCGGGGTCGGCGAGCATTTCCCGCTTGTCTACTTCGCGCCCGTCGATACGCACCAGGGCAGAGGTGACGATGCGGGCTTCTTTGGGCTTCACGGAGGTGGTTTCGAGGTCGAAGGAGAGCATGCGGGTGGCGTCGAAGTTCATGGACAACACTCTAGCGCCCGGCTCGGACACGCACTGTGGAAGTGCTGCAGAATGACGGACGAACTCTTGCAGAATGACCATCCGCAGGTCATAGGCATGTCCGGTAGCCCCGCTACACTAGTGACTCGTGAGTGATGCAGTAGATATCCAACGCGAATGGTCCGAGCTTGCCCAGGAAGTGCGCAAGCACCGTGAGTTGTACTACAACGGTGAGCCGTCAATCCCGGATGCGGACTTTGACGCGCTCTTCCAGCGCTTGCTGGCGCTTGAGGCGGAGCACCCGGAGCTGCAGACCCCGGATTCGCCTACCCAGCAGGTGGGCGCAGCCCCCGAAGGCGCTGTGGATATCGAGCACCTGGAACGCCTGTACAGCTTGGACAATGTCTTCAGTACGGATGAGCTGCAGGACTGGCTGGACCGCACGCCGGCCGAGGCTTATCTGACCGAGCTCAAGATTGATGGCCTGTCCATTGATTTGGTCTACCGCGATGGCAAGCTCGCTACGGCCGCCACACGCGGTGATGGTCGTGTGGGCGAGGACATCACCGCCAATGCACGCGTTATCCCCGATATCCCGCACGAGCTGACGGGTACCAAAGAGTATCCGGTTCCCTCCCTGGTCGAGGTCCGCGGCGAGGTGTACATGCGCCCGGATGAGTTTGAGGAGATCAACTCCGCGCGCCGCGAAGACGGCAAGCCCACCTTTGCCAATCCCCGTAATGCGGCGGCGGGCGGGCTGCGCATGAAGGACCCAGAGGACGTCAAGAAGCGTCGGCTCCACATGGTCTGTCACGGCATTGGCGCGCGCGAGGGATTCCAGCCCACCTCGCAGCACGATGCTTACAAGGCCCTAGAGGCTTGGGGATTTCCGGTGTCTCCCTATACCCAGCGGGTCACCACAGCCAAGGAGGTACAAGAGCGGGTCACGTACTGGGAGGAGCACCGCCACGACGCCTACTTTGAAATGGACGGGCTTGTCATCAAGGTCGATGACCTGGCCAGCCAGCGCGCCTTGGGCGCGACTTCGCGCGCGCCGCGCTGGGCTATTGCCTATAAATACCCGCCGGAGGAGGTCACCACCAAGCTGCTCAACATCGAGGTCGGTGTGGGACGTACCGGGCGCGTGACGCCTTTCGCCATCATGGAGCCGGTCTTCGTCTCCGGCTCGACCGTTTCCATGGCCACCCTGCACAACCAATTCGAGGTCAAGAACAAGAATGTCCTCATCGGGGATACCATCATCATCCGCAAGGCCGGAGAGATCATCCCTGAGGTCCTCGGCCCCGTTCTGGACAAGCGCGATGGCAGCGAGACTGAATGGGTCTTTCCGGAGAATTGCCCTGCCTGTGGTACGAAGCTGGCTCCGCAGAAGGAAGGCGACCAGGACTGGCGCTGCCCGAACACTCGTAGCTGCCCGGCCCAGCTGGCGGCACGCCTGGAATACCTGGCCTCCCGCAAGGCGCTCGACATTGGCGAGCTGGGGGAGAAGGCTGCCGCGGATCTGATTTCCTCCGGAGTGCTCAAGGATGAGGCGGACCTCTTCGATCTCGATGAACAAGCACTCCTCAAATCCTCGGTCTACACCACGCAGAAGGGCGCGCTCAATGCTTCGGGTAAGAAGCTGCTGGAGAACCTCAAGACGGCCCGCCAGGCTGAATTCTGGAGGGTGCTCGTCGCGCTGTCGATCCGCCACGTCGGCCCCATTGCGGCACGTGCACTAGCCACCCGCTTTGGCTCCATGGAAGTGCTGCGCGCAGCATCGGTCGAGGAGCTGGCGGATACCGATGGTGTGGGCACCATCATCGCGGAATCCTTCAAGCAGTGGTTCGAGGTGGATTGGCACGACAACATCGTGCAGAAGTGGACCGCCGCCGGGGTCACCATGGAGGAGGAAGCCAGCGATAAGCCGGCGCAGACCCTTGAAGGCATCACCGTGGTGGTGACCGGTACCTTGGAGAACTTCACTCGTGATTCGGCCAAGGAGGCCATTATCACCCGCGGCGGAAAGGCATCCGGTTCGGTGTCTAAGAAGACGAACTACGTCGTGGTCGGAGAGAATGCCGGATCCAAGGAACAGAAGGCCCGCGATCTGGGGCTGACCATCCTGGATGAAGAGGGCTTCACCCGTCTGCTGGAAACGGGCGAGGCATGAAGCTAGCCGCCTTCGACCTCGACGGCACCATCTACTTCGATGGGTATATGCCTGAGGAAGTCCCAGAGGCCATTGCGCAGTGGCGCGCTGCAGGCAACCTCGCCGTCGTGGCCACGGGTAAGTCGCCGCACTCGGCGCGGCGTGCGCTTGAGCCTTTCGGCGTCGAGTTCGATTACTTCCTGCTGTGCAACGGCACCGTCATTATGGATGGCGACTATGAGTTGCTCTATGAAAGCCACGTGCCGCCCGAAGTAGTCCGCGCTGTGTATGAGCGGGTTCGTGATATCCCGAAGCTCGACCTGTATTGCACGCGCTTGGAAGGCCCCGACGGCCACCTCGTGCGCAACGTGGAGGGCGTGCACAATCCCATCATCAGCGAGCCCGTTCCAGTTTCACCCGAGCACATCGAAAAAGAAGTCTTCCCCCTCGTCGCCGCCTGGACGCCGGGTAACCCAGAGCTACAGAAAGAGATTGCGCAGTGGGTGACGGACCGCTTTCCCGTCGGCACCGCGATGAACCGAAACTTCTTCGATATCACGCCGCCCGGCCACAACAAGGGCTTCGCCTTGACTTGGCTGCTTGAACATCTTAGCCGCGAGCGTTCCGAGATTGAGCTCATCACCTTAGGTGATGGTCACAATGACCTGCCTATGCACGCGCTTGCCGACGTCTCCCTGACCTTCCCCTGGGCGCAACCCGACATCCAGGAGGCGTGCACCGCGGTGGTGGACTCGGCCGTGAAAGGTCTAATACACTACGGGGCATGAAGATTGCGGCTTTGGACATGGATGGAACCGTTTACGTCAACGAAGACATAACTGAGGCCGTAAAGGAAGCCATCGCTGCGTGGCGGGCCGCTGGCAACCTCGCCATCTCCGCGACGGGCAAGTCCATCGCCAATGCACGCAACACCCTTGAGCCATTCGGCGTGGAGCTGGATTACCACGTGCTCTACAACGGCACCGTCATCACGGACGGCGATTACTCCATCCTCCACGAGGAGCACCTGCCCAGTGATATCGTCCAAGCCGTCATCGACCGTTTCACTGGGCTGCCGTTGAATATCTACCTCACAGGCTTGTCTGGAGCAGACCAGGTGGTGTGGGATGGGCTGGCTGGCCGGGAATCCTCGATGGTGGCGAATACGGAAGTGATGGATCCGGGGGACGTCGCCAAGCGCAGCACCGTTCTCATGTCCCTGTGGATTCCAGGCAACGCTGAGCTGCGCCGCGAGGTCGACGAGTGGGTCCGCGCGAATTGTGCAGTCGAGTCCTCGTTCAACTGCGACTTTTACGACATCATGCCGCCCGGGCACAACAAGGGCGAGGGCTTGACGCGGTTGCTTGGCCACCTCGGTCACGAAGGAGCTGAACTCTACACCTTCGGCGATAGCTTTAACGATCTCTCGATGCACTCCATCGCCACCGAGTCCTTCACGTTCCCGGGAACGCAGATTACCGACGAGGTGGACCACGTGGTTCCTGACGTCGCCGCGGGACTCAACGCATTGCTAACTAGGTGAGGAAGGCGCCCAAGATAGCGCCCAAGTCACCCAAGTGCTCGACCTCGGAGGCAAGGTAGTCCGGTCCGCCGACGCGGCCCATGACGACGACATACTTCGTGCCCACGAGGGGAGCGGCAGCCAGCGCGGATTCGATCAGCGTCCACGACTCAGGAATCCACGTGTCCTTCTCCGGATTGAGCACGCGCGCCGAGGTGATGTTGAGGTCGGTGGGGATCGAGCCGTCGTCGGCAGGCGCGGCGTCGGAGGCAGCAATGCGGCTGATCTTGTCGTCATTAGCAATGACGATGGCCCAATTGGAGGTCAGCGCCTTCGGGATTGCTGCACACACCTCCTTCATCGCGGCGGTGACGTTGCGTTGCGAAGCCACCTTAGCCAGCACGTGGATCTGCCCACGGCGGTCAACGCGTCCACTGAAGGGGCGGATGGAGTCAACTTCTACGCCCTCCACGGTCTGTGCAGCGGTGATGATCTCATCAGCCATGGTGGACTGGGGGAGATCGAGGACGATGTCATCCATGACCGTGCCGTCCGGGAAATTCTCCACGATATCCACGGAACGAATATCGGCCTCGATGCTGCCCATCGCGTTGGCGAGGAGGCCAAGGCTGCCGGGAGTGTCAGGGAGTAGGACACGGACGAGATACGACATATCGTTCTTTCTGGGGGAAGATGACTAGGTAGGGAAATCGCTGATGCGAATAGTTTGTACAACTTGATCGATGGTACCCAACGTATCGAATACTATTCAATAGCTTCAGTGGTGTGTAGGGGGAGGAGTGGTGGTGGCGTGGCACCAGCCGTGCAGTACCATGGGTGCTTAGCTATCAACCGTCTCAATGAATAAAAGGATGGAGTTCGCGTGTCTGATATTTCGCGTGACGAGGTCGCGCACCTGGCAAAGCTGTCGCGATTGGCCCTGAGCGAGGAAGAACTAAAACAGTTCGCCGCGCAGATCGACGAGATCGTGGACTCGGTGTCCGCGGTTGGCAAGGTCGAGGCTGAAGGTGTGGAGCCGATGTCGCACCCGCACTCCGTTAACGCCCCGATGCGTGAGGATGTCATCGTGCGCACCCTCACCGCTGAGCAGGCTCTGGATCAGGCGCCCGCGACCGAGGATGACCGCTTCATGGTTCCGCAGATTCTGGGTGGAGGAGACGAATAAGAATGGCACAATTCATTACGCCCACCGAGGGCATTACCGCACTGACCGCCGCCGAGCTGGCTGAGAAGATTCACTCCCGCGAGCTCACCTCCCGCGAAGTAACTCAGGCCTTCCTGGACCGAATCGCGGAGACCGATGGTGAACTCAACGCCTTCCTGCACGTTGGTGCTGAGGAAGCGCTGGCGGCTGCCGACGCCGTCGATAAGTCCCTCGACGCCGGCGAAGAACCAGCCTCTGCCCTGGCTGGCGTGCCGCTGGCGCTCAAGGACCTGCTGGTGACTACCGACGCCCCCACAACCGCCGCCTCCAAGATGCTGGAAGGTTGGGTCTCACCCTATGACGCCACGCTGGTGACCAAGCTGCGCGAGGCCGGTATCCCGATCCTGGGCAAGACGAACCTCGATGAGTTCGCGATGGGCTCCTCCAACGAGAACTCCGCCTACGGTCCGGCCCACAACCCCTATGACACCGAGCGCACCCCGGGTGGCTCCGGTGGTGGTACCGCGGCAGCCCTTGCTTCTGGTCAGGCTCCGCTGGGTATCGGTACCGACACCGGTGGCTCTATTCGCCAGCCGGCCGCTCTGACGAACACCGTGGGCGTAAAGCCGACCTATGGCACGGTGTCTCGCTACGGCCTCATCGCCGCTGCAAGCTCCCTGGACCAGGCTGGTCCGACCGCCCGCACGGTCCTGGATACCGCACTGCTGCACGAAATCATTGCCGGCCACGACTCCTTCGACGCCACCTCCGTGGACAAGCCGGTCGCGCCGGTAGTCGCCGCTGCCAAGGAGGGCGCTAACGGCGATCTGTCCGGCGTCAAGGTTGGCCTGATCAAGCAATTCGAGCGCGATGGCTGGCAGCCGGGCGTGATGGAGGCGTACCATGCAGCCGTTGAGCAGCTGAAGTCTCAGGGCGCAGAGATCGTTGAGGTCGACTGCCCGCACTTCGATGACGCTCTCGCTGCCTACTACCTCATCATGCCGTGTGAGGTCTCCTCCAACCTGGCCCGCTTCGACGGCATGCGCTACGGCCTGCGCGTGGGTGATGATGGAACCCACTCTGCGGAAGAGGTCATGTCCCTGTCCCGCGCGGCTGGCTTCGGCCCCGAGGTCAAGCGCCGCATCATGCTGGGTACCTACGCCCTGTCCGTCGGCTACTACGACGCCTACTACCTCCAGGCGCAGCGTGTTCGCACCCTCATTGCACAGGACTTTGAGCGTGCCTTCGAGCAGGTCGATGTCCTCGTTTCCCCGACCACCCCGACCACAGCCTTCAAGCTGGGCGAGAAGGTTGAGGACCCGATGGAGATGTACAACTTCGACCTGTGCACCCTGCCGCTGAACCTCGCCGGCGTGTGCGGCATGTCCGTTCCTTCCGGAATGGCATCCGACACCAACTTGCCCACCGGCCTGCAGATCATGGCACCGGCATTTAAGGATGACCGCCTGTACAAGGTCGGCGCCGCCTACGAAGCAGGGCGCAAGTAGTAGACACACTTCGGGCCAGCCCGTAGTGCGCATGAGCCGGGGTCTTTCACTGACGTGGGAGGCCGCCGGCCTTCGTCGTTTTATTCGACGGTGTGGGTTCGTTGGTTCGTAGTCTTTCTCTTTTCCTTTCGGTTTCCTTGGTCGGGTTTCGTCGTTTGAAACGACGAGTCTGGGTTCAGCCTCCGCGGAGTGTGTCTGAGTTCTTCGTCGTCTGGAACGACGGGGTTTAGAAGGGGATGTCGTCGGTGCCGGCATCAGCGTTGGTCTTGCTCTCATCCTTGGCTTCGGCTTCGGCTTTGGCTTTGGCTTGTTGTTGTGCGTAGTCGTCGAGTTCTTGTTTTAAGTGTTGGGCTTCCTCGCGTACGCGTTTTCTGGTGGCGGTGATGTGTTGGGCTACTGTTTGTGCCCACCGTTTCTGTTTTGGTGCTAGCGGCCCGTCGGCTTCGGTGATAGTCCAAGTACCGTCTTCAAACAGGCAGATGACATCCCCGCTGTAGGGGTCCAGCAGGTATTTGAGGCTGCCATCGGTTTTCATATTGTGATGACCCTGGCATAAACACGCCAGGTTCTTCGGGTGGGTCGGCCCGCCTTCAGCCCAGTTATGCCGATGATCCAACTGGCTAAGGAAAGCTGGTTTGCCGCACCCGCCGACCCGGCAGGTCCCGTCACGGCCTTCGACATGTTTGCGCATG
>NZ_KV796756.1:0-217 GCF_001809235.1 Corynebacterium sp. HMSC072A04
GAGCCTGGTTATGAGGATGGTTCGGGTAAGCCTGGCGAGGATGTCACGGTTCCTTCCCCTGAGTTCAAGGACAAGGACGGCGAGCCGACCGACGCTCCAGAGGGCACCAAGTTCACCCCGGGTGAGAATGCTCCGGAGGGTGTGAAGGTTGATGAGAACACTGGTGAGATCACCGTTCCGGTTCCTGAGGACGCTAAGCCTGGTGACAAGATCACTG
>NZ_KV796757.1:0-420 GCF_001809235.1 Corynebacterium sp. HMSC072A04
ACCTGACTTGGCTCACGGTTAGGTGATGAAGGTCACCCTTGACATTGTGGCCTGGGGGTTTGGTGTTGTGGTGGTTGTTTTTTCGGCACTAAGCGGGTATCGGCGGGGGTAGCCGGTAGTCTGATTTTGTGAGTCCATACATTCGCACTGTCAAGACCGCTTCCGGGGCGACGGCGGTTCAGGTGGTGTGGTCTGAGCATCGAGGGTCGAAAAAGCTTCAACAGGTCGGATCAGGACACTCACCTGATCAAGTTGAGCAGCTTAAAGCCCAGGCCCGGCGTCTTATTGATGCAGATCAACTCACCCTTGATCTTGGAGTAGAGCCTTCAGCAAGCAGGGGAACCGCTGATGACCCGGTGCCGGTGACAGCACAGCGGGCCGGTTACTTGTTGGACTGTATTGATGCGTGTTTCAACGAGT
>NZ_KV796758.1:0-463 GCF_001809235.1 Corynebacterium sp. HMSC072A04
CCCGGCTGGGCGGGGTTGGTGGTGTAGCGAGCCCACAATACTTGCAGTGTTTGCTTCACACGCCCTGTGCGTGCTTTGACGACCGCGTCAAAGTCAATCGGGACGAATTCGCCTTGCCCGCTGGTGCGTTTGTCAACGAATATCTCGTCCAGCTCGTCATTCGTCAGCGCCGCGACCTGCTGGGCAGTGGTTAGGCCAAGGCTTCGCAGCGCTTGGTTCGCTCGGGAAATCGCGCGGTGCGAGCACCCGAGTTGGTCTTCAATCTGGCGGTAAGAACGCTTCCTAATCAGCAGCGTCATCACCGCACGGTAATCCGGCATAAGCGGACTCCTTCCAGTACGCGCCGCACCCGAGTGGTGCGGCTACCGGAAGTATCATCCCGAGCGCCCTGAGCTGCTACCAGATACTCACTGAAGCGCTACCGGATAGTCACGACACTGCTACCAAATAGCCGGTCGCAACA
>NZ_KV796759.1:0-299 GCF_001809235.1 Corynebacterium sp. HMSC072A04
GATGCCGCGACCGCGCACCAACTTCTCAACATCCTCGCCGGACGAGAAGGCAAAGTCTCAACGATAGTGACCTCACAATTCACCCCACTGGAGTGGTACAAGTCCATCCCCGACGCCGTGATCTCCGAGTCAATCCTCAACCGACTCGTCTCCGGCGCCGAGATCATCACACTCGAAGGACCAAACATGCGCCTGAACACCAACGCATAACCACCAACAACGCCTGAGTGAGACACCGCTACCGGATACTCACTCAGGCGCTACCAGATACTCACCACACCGCTACCATTTCAGTCTTC
>NZ_KV796760.1:0-475 GCF_001809235.1 Corynebacterium sp. HMSC072A04
AGCCGGTACATGTAGCCGCGCCCGGTGGGTTTTAAAGGGTCATCATCGTTAATACCGTTGTGGTAGGCGCACAGGAAGGTCAGGTTCTTAATGTTGGTGTAGCCGCCTGCTTGCCAGGGGATGAGGTGATGGATTTGGCAGTAATCAGCTGGCTTATTACACCCAGGTCTTGAACAGGTGTGGAATTCGGCGTGCAGGGTAAGGCGTTGGTTGAAGTTTGCTCCGCGTTCTAGCCGCCAGGTGTTAATAGGCCCTTCGACAGGGTGGACGATGGTGGCGTAGCCGATTTCGGCAAACTTGTGGGTGAGAAACTCAGCGCCTGTCATGCGCCCACCGTTGGTGAGGTTGAGTTCGATCTCGTCCCCGTCACCGTTGATGATTTGATCCAACTCGTTCAGGGTGACGATGACTTGGGTGCGCACGGAAGGCTTAGTGCCGGCTGTTTCTTGGTTGAAGAAGACGTCGTTGGCGGCTT
>NZ_KV796761.1:0-494 GCF_001809235.1 Corynebacterium sp. HMSC072A04
TGGGGCCCACAACACCGCACACACAACCCCTACCAAGTATCACATGCACACGGTTTAGCCTCATCCACGTTCGTTCGCCACTACTAGCAGAATCATATTTTATTTTCTTCTCCTACGGGTACTGAGATGTTTCACTTCCCCGCGTAAACCCCCACAACAGCTATGAATTCACTGAAGGGTAACACCCCATAACAGGTGCCAGGTTTCCCCATTCGGACATCCTCGGATCAACGCTTTATTGACAACTCCCCGAGGCTTAACGCAGCCTTACACGTCCTTCATCGGCTCAGCATGCCAAGGCATCCACCATGCGCCCTAAATAACGAACACACAACCAACACAACAAACTGTGCTGGTGTGAACACACAAAACACAAAAGAACAAAGAAATCACACAAACCACACACATTGCCACCACACAAAAAGTGACAGTAACAAGCACATGGTTTAATGCTCGCGTCCACTATACAGTTCTCACACAACACCCCACACAAC
>NZ_KV796762.1:0-13161 GCF_001809235.1 Corynebacterium sp. HMSC072A04
CCTGATTTGACTACGCGTGGGAAAAGCCTGATTCGGCTTAGAAGGGGTGAAGAAGTCAGCCAGGAGGGTGTCGATGAAGTCCAGGGTTTCATCTGTTAAGGCTGTCAGTGCTGACATGGGTTGATCAATAGCAATAAGGGACTCGATGTCGAGCAGGCAGTGGGTGTCTTGTATGGCTTTGACTTTCGGCAGACTATCTAGGCGGTGGATGGCACGCAGGCCGGATTTGATGTGGCCTTCGGGCAGTGACCAGGCAGCAACTAGGGATAGTGCGGTGGTGTTGATATCAGCCTGCAGGCTGGGCATAGCCCCGACCCAGGTGTCATAGGCAGCTCGTCGTGTTTTGGCGCGGGCTATGGCGTGTGGGTTATTCGGGTTGGTGGTGGAAAAGAAGAAGGTTGGTGGGCGTGTGGCAGTGGTCATGGGTATCTCCCCCGAGATAAACATGTGTTAGAAGAAGTGTTCTAAACGTGATTCTAGTGTCACACACCCCGTATGGCCATAGCCTGCGTTAAATTCGTGTCAAGTCGTTACTATAAACGGGGGTAGCCACCCCACATTAGCCAGCACGTTCGACGCAAAAATGTTGGAGCCTTTGCCCGCGCGAGGACGTAAAACGCCCCTCCAGCCGTCAAGGACAGCGTGAAGGGGCGTGGGAGGGGGATCTACTTGGCGTCGGAAAGCGCGTAGGCAGCGCCAGCGCTCGCGGCAGTGACGGTGAGGACTGCGGGCCAGGAGCCCATTTTCTTAGCCAGCGGGTGGGAGAGGCCAAAAGCGCCGGTGTACAGAGCCGCCAGGCCAACGGTAGTGGCCGGGTTCGTCTTAGCCCACCAGCTGCGGCCCGCCCACACGCCAGCGGCGGCAAGCACCACGCCGCCAAGCGGGCGAATGCCAGTCTCCCGGGCGGTGAGCCAGCCGCCGATAAGTCCCAGCGTGACGGTCGCTGCCGTCGATACGTCCTGCGGTTTCTTGATATCAATCATTCCCATGCGCCTCAGTTTAGGCCGCGTGAGCGTGCGGTGGCTAGACTTCGCTGCATGAAACTCGGAGGAACGCCGCCGTCGGAGAAGCAAGCGTGGCTCGCCATGGCCGCGCTATCACTGGGCTTTTTCATGTCCTTGCTCGACCAATCGATGATTGCCGTCGCGCTTCCCGACGTCCGCCGTGAGTTCCACGCCGATGTCAACCAGGTGCTGTGGGTTTCCGCCATCTATTTGCTCGCCGTGGTCGTGCCGCTGTTGTTTACCGGCCGCCTCGGCGATATCTACGGCCAGAAGAAAATGTTCCAGCTGGGCGTCGGGCTCTTTGGCATCGGCGCGCTGTTGTGCGCGTTAGCGCCCTCGGTGGAGTTTCTTATTGCAGCAAGAGCCTTGCAAGGTTTCGGCGCGTCGATTCAAATGCCGCAGACTATGGCCGTCATCAACCGTATTTTCGCGCGGGAGCGGCGCGGCCGTGCGCTCGGCGTCTGGGGAGTGGTTGGGTCTTTGGCCACACTTGCCGGACCGCTCTTGGGAGGCTTCGTCGTCGCTGCATTTGGGTGGCAGGCTGTTTTCTGGATCCATGTTCCTTTTGTTGTCGCCGCGATTGTCTTATCCGGCCTGTGGGTGCCTTCCTTGCCAACGGCGATGGGGAAGATTGACTTCGTGTCGGTGGGGGCGTCGTTTATCGCGTTAACGTGCTTCGTCTTCGCAGTGCAACAGGGCCCAGAGACTGGTTGGCCGTGGTGGATTTGGGTCCTGCTCCTTGCTGGTGTGGTGGGCATCTACCTCTTCGTGCGCTTGCAATCATCGCGGGGGAAGGCGGCGCTCGTCCCGCTCGTGCTGTTTAAGGACCGCAACTACTCCGCAGGTTCAGTGGCCATCGTGTCCATGGGCTTTATGGCGGCGTCGATGATGATTCCAATCATGATGTGGCTGCAGGTCGAGCAGGACATGTCGGCGCGCGATGCCGGAATCATCGTCACACCCATGGCGCTGGTCTCTTTGTGCGTGTCGCCCTTGGCGGGCATTCTGGCGGATAAGCTGCACCCACGTCGTTTGGCGGTCGCGGGCTTCGGCATCCTGATTGCGACCTTCCTCGCACTGTGGTTCCTCATGCAGGCCGAAGTGTCGGCCTGGTGGTTGTGCCTGCCCTGCGCGGCGCTGGGGGCGGGACAGTCCTTCATCTGGGGTTCCAACGCCGCGACGACGATGCGCGATATTGACGCAGATCTCATGGGCGCGGCATCCGGCGTCTATAACACGTCCAGGCAGGTGGGTTCGGTCATTGGAGTGGCCGCCGTGTCAGCGGTTATGCAGGTAGCGGGGGCTGCGGATTCCCTCGTGATCATCGTTGCGATGCTGGCGGTGGGGTGTATGGCTTCGCTCTTCTTCCGCGACACCCTGCATGCGGTAGCGGAAACTGCGAGGCTATAGGGAAGCGAGTAGATTGGATGTCATGCGTCTTGCTGTACTGACATCCGGTGGTGATTGCCCCGGTCTGAATGCTGTTATCCGCGCGGTCGTTCGTACCGCATCCAACGAGTTCGGCGATACGGTCGTCGGCTACGAGGACGGCTGGGTTGGTCTGATGGAAGACCGCCGCCGTGACCTTTATGACGACGCAGAGATCGACCGCATCCTCCTGCGCGGCGGAACCATCCTTGGCACCGGCCGCCTCCACCCAGATAAATTCAAGGCTGGGTTGGACACCATCAAGGCCAACATGGCTGATGCTGAGGTCGATGCGCTCATCGCCATCGGCGGTGAGGGAACGCTCAAGGGTGCCAAGTGGCTCTCCGATAACGGTATCCCGGTCGTTGGTGTGCCAAAGACCATCGATAATGACGTCAACGCTACCGACTACACCTTCGGTTTCGACACCGCAGTATCCGTGGCGACTGACGCGATCGACCGCCTCCACACCACCGCTGAATCCCACGACCGCATCCTCATCGTCGAGGTTATGGGCCGCCACGTTGGCTGGATCGCGCTGCACGCTGGCATGGCCGGCGGGGCGCACTACACGGTGATCCCTGAGGTCCCGTTCGATATCGCCGATATCACCAAGGCCATGGAGCGCCGCTTCCAGATGGGTGAGAAGTACGGCATCGTTTGCGTCGCTGAGGGCGCGCTGCCGAAGGAAGGCACCATGGACTTCGAAGAAGGCGGTGTGGACCAGTTCGGCCACCAGACCTTCAACGGAATTGGCCAGGTCATCGGTGATGAGATCAAGAAGCGCACCGGCTACGACGTGCGCACCACCGTCCTCGGCCACATCCAGCGCGGCGGTACGCCGACGGCCTATGACCGTGTGCTGGCCACTCGCTACGGCACCCATGCCGCCCGTGCTGCGCACAACGGCCAGTCCGGCATGTGTGTGGCTCTCCATGGCGAGAACATTGAACTCGTGCCTCTCGAGGACGCAGTGGGCAAGCTGAAGGTGGTTCCGGCCAAGCGTTATGCCAACGCACAGGCCCTGTTTGGCTAAACACCACCGTTAGCTCATCCATAGTTTCTAAAGGTAGCGATGACAAGCGTATTAGCTTATCTGGCTGAGCAGCCGGTCCTCTTGGTGTTTCTGCTCATAGGTGTCGGCATGGCACTCGGCGGCATCAAGACGCGGGGCATCAGCTTGGGCGCGGCGGCCGTGCTTTTTCTCGGCATCGCATTCTCGGCAGCCGCATCAGCTGCCGGGGTGGAGGCCTCCGTTCCTCCTATTTTGGGCATGTTCGGCTTAGTGCTCTTTGCCTTCGGCATTGGCAATAACTCCGGTGTGTCCTTCTTCAAGTCACTGAAGACGGCGACGGGCCCAGTGCTGTCGATGATCGGAGTCTTCATCGTCGCGGCGCTTGCCGCGTGGGGGTTGGGCACTTATGTCTTTGGGCTGTCGAATGCCACCATCGCTGGTACTTTCGCCGGTGCGGTGACGAATACCCCGGCGTTGGCGGCGGCGTCGGAAGCCACGGGCGATCCGGGCTCGGCTACAGTGGGCTACGCGGTGGCTTACCTATTCGGTGTCATCGGCATGCTCGGTGCGACGGTGCTCGTGCTTCGCGACGCCGGCAATGACGACGACACCCTGTCACCCGTCACGCGCCAGCACATGCAGATTCAACGCGAGATCTCAGTCGCGGAGATCGCCGATATTGGCAATGGGGAAGTGCAGGTAACACGCCTGCGCCGCGTGGGCAGCAACCTTATCGTCTTGCCGAAATTCTTCGATGTGCTGCACCCCGGTGACGTGGTCACGCTCGTTGGTGCCCCGGAGGACCTGGACAACATCATCGAGCGAGCCGGGCGCGAGTCCCCGCAGATCCTCAATGATGACCGCCACGAGTTGGACTTTCGCCGCATCACTATTTCCGAGCACAGCTTGGCGGGCCTGACCATCGCGGAGCTCAATAACCAGCTGGCGGATCGCTGGGGTGCGCGCATCTCGCGAGTTCGTCGCGCCGATAATGACCAGGTCGCTATCCCCGAACACATCGTGGAGCTCGGCGACCGCGTGCGCGTCGTCGGTTCCAAGAAGTCCCTGCGGGAGATTTCCACTTTTCTTGGTGATTCCTCGCAAGGCCTGACAGATATCAACCCGGTGTCTTTGGGCCTCGGCATGGCCCTCGGCGTTTTCGTGGGCCACCTCGAAATCCCGCTTCCAGGCGGCTCTTCCTTTAGCCTCGGCGCTGCCGCTGGCGTCCTCATCGTGGCGTTGATCATGGCGCGTATCGGGCGCATCGGCAATACCGTCACCGCACTGCCGCACTCGGCCAACACAATCCTCTCCGAACTCGGACTGCTGCTCTTCTTGGCCCAGGCCGGAACGAATGCGGGCGGGGAAATCGCCGGTGCCTTTACGGGTGGAGCCTGGTGGAAGATTCTCCTGCTCGGCATGATCATCACGACGCTGGTGGCGACCGGATTCGCACTCGTCATGCGCCGCTTCCTGCGCGTCGGTGCCACGAAGACCGCGGGTGCTATGGCGGGCGCGCAAACCCAGCCGGCCGTGCTCGCTTTCGTGAACAATCGGACGAACACTGACCAGCGCGTCGCCTTGGGCTATGCCATGGTGTATCCGGCGGCGATGATAGCCAAGATTCTTATTACGCACGGCATCACCTTGTTGGGTTAGGCGGTTGCGCACGGTGTCGCGCTGACATACTAAGATGGCACGCATGACTGCTGCGATGTATGACCTGATGGACTATGACGAGGTCCTTGAAAAGTTCGAACCCGTTATGGGCATGGAAGTTCACGTGGAGCTCAACACGGAGACCAAGATGTTCTCCACCTCGCCCACGAACTTCAACGCAGCCCCCAACTCCAACGTGGACCCGGTGTCCCTCGGTTTGCCAGGCGCTTTGCCGGTGGTCAACTCCAAGGGCGTGGAAGGCGCCATCAAGATCGGCCTGGCGCTGAACTGCAAGATTGCGGAATCTTCGCGTTTCGCCCGCAAGAACTACTTCTACCCGGACCAGCCGAAGAACTACCAGATCTCCCAGTACGATGAGCCGATTGCCTACGACGGCTACCTCGACGTCGTCCTCGACGACGGCACTGAGTGGCGCGTTGAGATTGAGCGCGCTCACATGGAGGAGGACACCGGCAAGCTGACCCACCTGGGTGGTGCCGATGGCCGCATTCACGGCGCAACGACCTCGCTGGTGGACTGCAACCGTGCCGGCATCCCGCTAATCGAGATTGTGACCAAGCCGATCATTGGTGCTGGCGAGCGCGCCCCCGAGGTCGCCCGCGCCTATGTTTCTGCTCTGCGTGAGCTCGTCGCGGCACTGGGCGTGTCCGATGCCCGCATGGATCAAGGCTCGATGCGCGTGGATTCCAACGTTTCGCTGCGCCCGGTGGGCCAGGAGGAGTTCGGCACCCGTACCGAAACCAAGAACATCAACTCCCTGCGCTCGGTGGAGCAGGCGGTGCGCTTTGAGATGCAGCGCCAGGCGCAGGTGCTTGTCGACGGTGGCGAGATCGTCCAGGAAACCCGCCATTACCAGGAAACGGATGGTTCGACTTCCAAGGGCCGTCCGAAGGAAACCGCCGAGGACTACCGTTACTTCAACGACCCGGACCTGCCGCCGGTGATTGTCTCCCGCGAGTGGGTCGAGGAAATCCGTCAGACCCTGCCGGAGATGCCGTGGATTCGCCGCGCCCGCATCCAGGAGGAGTGGGGCCTCAAGGACGAGGAGATGCGTGACCTGGTCAACGCCGGCGCTCTCGATCTCATTATCGAAACAGTGGAAGCCGGCACCACTCCTGACGAGGCCCGCTCCTGGTGGGTGTCCTACCTGACCGGTAAGGCCAATGAGGCTGGCGTTGAACTGAGCACTCTCGGCATTACCCCGGCGCAGGTCGCTCGCGTTGTTGAGCTGGTCAAGGAAGGCAAGCTGACCACCAAGCTGGCTCGCCAGGCGGTCGACGGCGTGCTGGCCGGTGAGGGTGACGTCGACGAGGTCGTCGCCAAGCGCGGGCTCGAGGTCGTGCGCGATGATGGCGCGATCGAGAAGGCCGTCGATGATGCCCTGGCCGCTAACCCGGACATCGTGGAGAAGTACAAGGCCGGCAACAAGAAGGTCACCGGTGCCATCGTGGGTGCGGTCATGAAGGCCACCCAGGGTAAGGCTGACCCAGGACAGGTCAACAAGCTGATTGCGAAGAAGCTCTCCTAGTCGGTATAGATTTCCATTAGGCGAGGTCAGGCGGCTGCGGGTACCGTGGTCGCCATGACTATTTCTACTAAAGCACTGCAGAAGACCGGTCCGAACGAGCCCTTCGAAGTCGTGACCATCCAGCGCCGCGAGCCGCGCGCCGATGACGTTGTCATCGACATCAAAGCAGCAGGCATCTGCCACTCGGATATCCACACCATCCGCAACGAGTGGGGCGAGGCGCACTTTCCGCTGACCGTTGGCCACGAGATCGCCGGCGTGGTCTCCGCCGTGGGGGAGGAGGTCACTAAGTTCAAGGTGGGGGACCGCGTCGGCGTGGGCTGCCTGGTGAATTCCTGCGGTGAGTGCGAGCAGTGCGAGGCAGGGATGGAGCAGAACTGCCTCAAGGGCGGTGTGGGAACCTATAACTCCACGGATGTCGATGGCACGATTACCCAAGGTGGCTACGCTGAAAAGATCGTGGTGAATCAAGACTTCGTGCTGCGCATCCCGGATTCCCTTGATTCTGACGTGGCAGCACCCCTTCTCTGCGCTGGCATCACTACGTACTCTCCGCTGGCCCGCTGGGACGTCAAGGAAGGCCAGAAGGTAGCCGTCGTGGGCTTGGGCGGCCTGGGGCACATGGGCGTGCAGATTGCTGCCGCCAAGGGCGCGGATGTCACGGTCATCTCGCGCACCTCGCGCAAGGCAGAGGAGGCCAAGAAGCTGGGGGCGAGCCGTACCCTGGCCACCACCGAAGAGGAAGACTTCTTCAGGAACCACCGCGGCGAATTTGACCTCATCCTGTCCACCATCTCCGCCGAGTATGACCTCGAAGATTACCTGCGCCTCCTCAAGCCGCGCGGCATTATGTCGGTGGTCGGCCTACCGCCGGAAGCACTGCCGCTGCGCCTCAGCCGTCTGGTCGGCGGCGGCAAGGTGCTGACCGGCAACAATATTGGTGGCATCGCGGAAACCCAGGAGATGCTGGACTTCTGCGCCGAGCATGGCCTGGGCGCGGTGATCGAAAAGGTGGGCGTCGACGAGGTAGACGCGGCCTATGAGCGCGTCGTCGCGGGTGATGTGAAATTCCGTTTCGTCATCGATACCGCGACGTTTGCCGAGCACTAAGAGGTGAGCCGGCTCATGCTTGAGCGGTTGTAGGAGCAATCTCTCCACAGCCGCACACATGTTTTCCTATCAGGTTGGCGTAAGGTAGAACCTATGTAACGCCATGCTTGTGCCAAAGTATGGCGCGTTTTTATGCACTAGCCACTAAGCATAAAAAGAAGAAACTAGAAAACAGATAGGAAAACGTGTCTTATAAAAACGTCGTGGGCATCGCTTTGTCCTTCATTGGCTTGCTCGTGGGTGCGGGCTTTGCCACGGGACAGGAAGTTGTCCAGTACTTTACGTCCTTTGGTATTCCGGGCATGTGGGGAATCCTGGTAGCCGGCTTGGTCATGACCCTCGCTGGCACGGTGTTCCTTCAGCTGGGAAGCTACTTCCACGCCAGCGAACACAACCAAGTGTTCCGGAACATTACCCACCCGATCATTTCGCGCATTCTGGATGTCGCGGTGATCCTCACGCTCTTTGCGGTGGGCTTTGTCATGCTGGCTGGCGCCGGATCTAACATGCAGCAGCAGTTCGGCTGGCCGGCCTGGGTGGGTTCCCTGCTCATGCTCGTCCTGGTTCTTATCACGGGCATGTTCGACGTCGATAAGGTCTCCCAGGTCATCGGTCTCCTGACGCCGACCATCATCATTGCGGTACTCTTCGCCGGCACCTACACGCTGCTGCACATGCCGGACAACGTCGATGCGGCGATTGCCGCCTCCGAGGCGATTGAATCCCCAATCCCGCACTGGCTCATCTCCGCGCTGAACTACAACGGCCTGGCCCTCATCCTGGCGGTATCGATGTCCCTGGTGATCGGCGGCGATAACATCAGCCCGCGCGAGGCAGGCGTCGGCGGCATCGTGGGTGGCGCGGTCTACGCGGTGCTCATGGCCATCGCCGGTTTCTCGCTGCTGATGAACGCGGAGAACGTCGGCGATTCCGATATCCCGATGCTGACCTTGGTGGATAACGTCCACCCGACGCTTGGCGTCATCATGGCCATCATCATTTACCTGATGATCTTCAACACGGCCATCGGTATGTTCTACGCGCTGGGCAAGCGTTTGTCTTCTGGTAAGGAATCGAAGTACCGCATCATCTTCATCGCCGGCTGCCTTGCTGGCTTCGCCGTCTCCTTCGCCGGCTTCAAGGCACTGATGCAGTACGTCTACCCGGTCTTGGGCTACATGGGCATTGTGCTCGTGGCCATCCTGGTGATTGGGTGGCTGCGTTCCCTGGGCAAGATTAAGGACGAGGGCCTGCGCCGTGAGCGTATCCGCGCCCTGCTGCACCTCAAGCTGCACCCCGACACAGAGTACGACGCGGCGCGTTACGACGATGAAATCGGCCAGCAGATCGCCGACTCCAACATGGACGATGAAGCCCTCTTCGAGGATCTCGTCTCCGATGTGGTGGAGGAGCTGGACTCGGATGAAGAGCTCGACTTCGACAAGGAAAAGTGGGAGGAAAACCGCAACGACCACTCCTACTACACCGAACGCGAGGCTGTGGAGCAAGATCGCACCGACGAAGAAATCAAGGCCTGGGTCGAGGAAACCGGCGCGGTGGGAGACCCCGCCGAAGACGAAGAGATCCCTGAAGAATCAAAGAAGAACTAGAGAAGCAGGAGCTTCGCCGTCAGCGCAAGCATGACGCAGCCGATGACGATGTTGACTACGCGCCACGTCGTCGGCTTGGCCAGCACGTGGGAGAGCTTGTAGGCACCAAAGCCGAGGGAGGGGAACCACACGGCGCTGGCCAGAATCGCACCGCCGGCGAAGACCCAGCGCTGGTCGCCGTACTGGTTGGCAATGGAGCCCAGCATGACCAGCGCGTCGACGTAGGCTAGGGGATTGAGCCAGGTTAGCGCCAATGCGCCGAGGACCGGCTTGACCCAGGAATTCGAGCGCACGCGGGGGCGAATTTTAGTGAGCACGGAGTTTCCCGGTGCTCCCGAGCTGCCCGAGTTCTCTTCAACGACCTGCGCCACTGGTGCGGTTTCCTCAATGACCAGTGATTCCTGTTGCTTCTTAAACGCATCGCGGAAGCACGTGAACCCAAAGTAGATGAGGTAAGCCGCGCCCAAGTACTTGACCACGATGAGCGCGGTGGGGAAGCGTTCGACGAGGACGCCGACGCCGGCGGTGCCGCCGGTAATCAGGATGACGTCGGAAAGCAAGCATGCCAACAGGATGGGCCCGACATGATCGCGTTTAATACCCATCTTGATGATGTAAGCATTCTGCGGTCCGATGGCGATGATGAGGGACAAACCCAGCGCAAATCCTGCGAGCAAAACTGACATGGCTTCTAGTCTGCGTATAACGCCATATGAAGTCCAGTTAAATCTTCTACAGCTGGTTTAAAATAGCTTCATGAACCCGCTCCATACTGAAACTCTGCTGGCCATCATCGATGAAGGCTCCTTCGAGGGCGCTGCGGCTGTGTTGGGAATCACTCCTTCGGCCGTCAGTCAACGCATCAAGGCGTTGGAAGTATCGACTGGTCGAATCCTGCTGCGCCGCGGCACTCCCGTCACCGTGACCGAGGCAGGGGAGATCGTCGCCCAAGCCGCGCGGCGCATGGCTCTGGTCCAAGCCGAGGCGGATGCGCGGCTCACCGAGCGCCTCTCCCGCGTGCCGTTG
Source organism: Corynebacterium sp. HMSC072A04 (assembly GCF_001809235.1). Taxonomy (NCBI): domain Bacteria; kingdom Bacillati; phylum Actinomycetota; class Actinomycetes; order Mycobacteriales; family Corynebacteriaceae; genus Corynebacterium; species Corynebacterium sp. HMSC072A04. The sequence continues at coordinate 10,402 of NZ_KV796762.1, forward strand.
ACTGTTGCCATCAACTCGGATTCCCTGGCCACGTGGTTCAGACCTGTAATCCAGCGCACCGCCGAGCGCGGTGAGGCTGCGCTGCGCATTCGCATCGAGGATGAGGCCCGCACTCTCGCGATGTTGCGCCGGGGTGATGTGCTGGGCGCGGTCACGCGCGAGCAAACCCCGGTCTCCGGCTGTGAATCCACGTACCTCGGCACCATGCGCTACTTTGCCGTCGCCGCGCCCGCTCTGGCGGAGGGCTTCGAGGATTGGGAGACCCTGCCCATCGTGGGCTTCGGGCCGAACGACGCCACCTTGGACGACGCCATGCGTGAGCGCTTCATCGACTCCCATGTCCTGCGCGCGCGGGTATCCCAGATTCCCTCTTCGGAGTCCTACGTAGAGGCCGTGCGCTACGGCCTGGGCTGGGGTCTGGTGGCGAGGCTGCAGGCCCAGCCCCTGCTGGAGACGGGAGAGCTGGTGCTTCTCGACGACTTCCCGCTCGACATTGACCTCTATTGGCAACGCTGGCGGCTGGAGTCGGAAGTGCTCGCGGACCTCACGGCAGATGTCTTAGACGCAGGCCGTGCGGTTTTAGCTACGCGCCGCGCCGATAAAGATGCACCATAAGGGCGCTGTGCTGCCTTAAGTTGGAGGCATGAGCGATAAAACTCCTGATAAAGCCACCGACTTTGATGACGATATCCCGACCTACACGGGGAAAGACTCCGTGAAGGACAGCACGCCTGAGGCAGAAGCTGCCGATAAGCCGAAGAAGAGTAGCCTCTTCCAACGCCCCGGCCGCGCCGAGCCGCAGGTGATTAAGCCGAAGAAGGCTGAGGAGCCTGCTGTTGAGGCAGAGCCTGAAGCCAAAACCGAAACCTTTGAGAGCGCCACCCGCGAGTCCTTGTCTTTCGACAGCGCTGCAGCTGAAACCGAGACCACTGCCTTCCCGCGCGCGGAGGCCATGGCCGAGCCTGATACGCAGACAACCGCTATGCCGGTATCGGCAACCGCAACCGAGTCCGCAGCAACTGAGACCTACGAGGAAGTACCAAGCACGGTTGCCGTTGCCGATCCCGCCGTGGACTCCGAGCCTGCAGCCGTGGAGGAGAAGCCGGAGCCAGCACGCCGCGGCACCATCGACTTCGGTCTGCTCTTCGTGCGCTTGGCGCTCAGCGTTTACCTGCTCGTGGCGGGTGCCTCGACCTTCTTCAAGCTCGGCGGCAACGAGGGCCTGTCGGGTCTGGAGAACGAGTTCGGCGAGTACACCATGGCAGCGGCACTTGCCATCGGCGTGCCCACCGTCCAGCTCATCGCTGGCGCCTTCCTGCTGCTGGGTCTGGTGACACCGCTGGCGGCCATGTTCGGCCTTATCGTCACTGGTTTCTCCGCTATCCACGGCCTCAACGCCTCCGGTGCAGGGTTGGATGTCTTCGCGTGGAATGAGAGCGTCTGGCTGGGCCTCGTCCTCTTCGTTATCGCGGTGGCCCTGCAGTTCACCGGTCCGGGATTCATCTCTCTGGACTTTAACCGCTCGTGGACTCGCCGCCCATTGGCAACGTCCTGGATTTTCGTCGTCATTGGCGTGGCCGCGCTCGTTGCCATCTGGTGGTTTGGCGCGGGCGTTAACCCGCTGAACTAGGCGCTGTTAGCACGTTTCTACGCTCCCAGCCTGCAGCTATATACAAACTCTTGTTATTTTCCGTTGCGTAAAGTAAGTTGCTTTCCGTAATGGAAAACAATGACTTTGGTGCCGCAGGAGGGGAGCTTTAGTTTTGTCCAATCAGGATGTTCGGGACGCACTCGCATTTGAGGAACAACAACGGCTGGCCGCGGCCAAACGGCCACCCGTTTGGCTAAGTCTGCTCGCAGCGGCGGCGTACGGCGCGTGGTTTGCCTACATGTGGATCAAGGATGACGTCCATCCTCTCGTTCCTGTTGGTGGACTGCTTCTTCTACTCGCGCTCTTGGTGAGTCTTGCCGTCTTTTACCGCACGGGGGTGAGGGATTCAATGCGCCAGAAGGTTGATCCGTACGCCTCTAGGAATGTGACCTGGCGCTTCTACGCAGGATTGGGATTTATGATTCTGCCGGCGCTCTTCAACCCTTTCGTTGAAGGACACGTTATTGCCTCGTGCATCGCAGGTGTGCTGTGCGCCTTGGCGGTCTTGTGGACACTACATACTGGTGCGCTGGATCGGAGGCCGCGATGAGTGAACTTGACCCGGTAATCCACCCGCTCAATCGCTTTAAGATTTGCGCCACACTTAATGCCTTCGGAGCCACGCAGGGCGGGGAGGTAAACCGAGAGATGAAGTTCGCCATGTTGCGCGCTCGCACGGAGCTTTCCGATGCCTCCCTGTCTAAGCAGCTCGGAGCTCTGGAAAAAGCCGGCTACGTGACTCGCTTCCGCGAGTACGGCACCAGCCGTGCGAAGGACTCGGTGTGGGTCGCATTGACTGAGCAAGGCAAGATTGCCTTCGACGGCCACTTGGCAGCACTCAAGGAATTAGCTGAGGGTTGAGTTGGGTGCATAGTACGGCCTCGCTGAGGTGCCCTTGTTGCCAAAGTTTTCCCGCCCGCCGCAGGCGGTTTCAAGTGGTGGATGCATCACTTGAATAGTTCTTGGATTTTCTCTTCTGGTGTGTACCAGTTGAGGACTTTTCTGGGGCGCCCGTTGAGTAGGTCTTGAATGTGTTGAACGCCTTTTGAAGCGTCAGGGTACTAAAGTCGCTTCCTTTGGGTAGGAAGTCTCGGACTAGCCCGTTGGTG
>NZ_KV796762.1:13261-13483 GCF_001809235.1 Corynebacterium sp. HMSC072A04
GAAGTCTCGGACTAGCCCGTTGGTGTTTTCGTTGGTAGGACGCTGCCAGGGTGAGTGTGGATCGCAGAAGTAGACTGCGAGCCCACGTTCGATGCTCAGCCTGTCTACTTGGGCTAGTTCCACACCTTGGTCCCAGGTCAGTGTTTTGGTGATGTTGCGTATTTTGCCAGTAAACATCTCGATTAACTTATCGACAGTCGTGGCGGAATCATGCACATCAAG
>NZ_KV796763.1:0-17687 GCF_001809235.1 Corynebacterium sp. HMSC072A04
ACTGCTACCAAATAGCCGGTCGCAACAACGGGATGCCACAGGTGAAGCAACGAAGACCGCGATTGCAGTCACACATAACGACGCGCGCCGCTAGTTAAGCCGTTTCTGAGGTGAGCGAACGACGTCACCGGGTCAATCAAGACGGTATCCGCCGTTTCCCTGCCGCACAGTCTGGGCTCTGCCCTAATACACCGCATTGGCTCTCAACAACGAAATCGAACCACCGCAATGAACTAGGCAAAAAGAGAAACGCCCGAGCTTATGCTCGGGCGTTTCATTCACGGCTTAGTAAACCGTGTCTTCAGGGCCAGCCCGGCCCTGACGCTTCCTAGCGGACTAGGACTCCTTGCGGCGACCAGGACGCAGAAGCAGTACTGCTCCAGCAATCAGTGCCCATGCTGCGGCAAGTAGCCACAGGATATTTGCACCGGTATTCGCCAGGGCTCTAGAAGAGGAGCTCTTCTTGGAGTCCTTCGTGCTCGAGGGCGAGCTAGTAGAGCGAGTGGTATTGTCGCTCTGGCTCGGCTGAGCATTGTTGTTGGACTCCACAGCACTCGGCTGTGCTGCCTCACCTGGTGCCTGCGGCTGATTCGGAGCCTCACCTGGTGCCTGCGGCTGCGGGGCCTCGCCAGGGGCCGGGGCCTTCGGATCCAGCGGCTTCAGCGGCTCAAACGGCTTCTGCGGCAGTGCAGGATCATGCGGCGGCTTGAAGAAGTGACTCAAGACCGGCGGCACAAGAACCAGCGGAATGAGCAGCGGCCACAACCCACCGAGCTCAGGTATACGAGGCTCGTTAGGCTCACCTGGCTTGCCCGGCTCTCCCGGCTCACCTGGCTCGTTCGGCTCATTTGGCTCGTTCGGCTGAGTCGGATCCGTCGGTTCAGTCGGAACCAACGGAGTCGTCGACTCGTCGGTCGGCTTCGGTTCCGGCGTGCCCTTGGTCTCTGTCACAGTCACCGTTACAGTCGGGTCCTCTGACGGCTTCGGCTTGTCTGTGGTCGGCTCCTCCGACGGCTTCGGACGAGACGGATCCTCAGTCACCGTTACCGTGGTGGTCGGCTTAGCCGTGTTGGACGTCGTCGGCTTTGCGGTACCAGAGGGTTCTGGCTCCTCACTCGGCTTCGGCTCCGGAGACTCCTTTGTCTCAGTGACAGTTACCGTCGTAGTGCCACTATCAGAAGGCGTCGGCGTTGGGGTTTCAGAAGTCGGCTGAGGCTCCGAGGGATCCTCGGATGGCTCGGGCTCAGACGGATTGACCGTCGTGGTGACCGTCACCGTCGTCGTTGGACTTGCGCTCGGCTCGTCCGTCGGCTCGGTCGGCTTGGTCGGGTCGTCCGTCGGCTCGGTCGGCTTGGTCGGGTCGTCCGTGGGTTCTTCGGTCGGTTCATCCGTTGGTTCGGTTGGTTCCGTCGGCTCAACTGGGCCACAGCCACAGTTATCGCTAACGACACCGATAACAGTCTTCACGTTGAAGACATCACCGTTCTTCGTGGTCACCTTGACCGGAATCTCCTTGATGGTGCCGCTTGGGGTATCAGCCGGCGGAGTAACCGTCAGCTCACCCGTGGACTCATCAATGGTCACGGTCCAACCAGCCGGAATCTCACCCAACTCGTAGGTGTTGCCCTCAGTGTGGCCGTAGTTGATTCCAACCTTCTTGGTATCGCCGGCCTTGATGACATCCGGGTTGTAGGTCGGTGCCGGGATCAGCTCGGGATCATCTGGTTCAGTCGGCTCGGTCGGCTCCGTGGGCTCATCCTGCGGGTCTTCCTTCACGATGAAGACAGCGTTGGTGACGTACGGCTTGCCGCCCTTCGGGGTCACCGTTACCGGAACCTCGATGTAGTCGCCGGACTTCGCCGTCGACGGTGCAGTTGCCGTCACCCGGCCGTTCTCGTCAACGGAGACGGTCCAGCCGTCCACGTCCGATGGCACCTCATAGGTGTTGCCGTCCGTGTGCTTCTTTACGTCCTGAGACTCAGACTGGCCAGGCTTAACCAGCTCAACACCGTAGAAGGAGCGCTCCAGTTCCGGATCCGGGTACGGGGCCGGCTCCTTCTCCGTCACCGTCGTGGTGGTGTTGCTGGTCTCGGTAACCTTCTCCGTCGTGGTGACCTTAGAGGTCTCCGTGACGGCCTTGGTACCGATGCGCAGCTTGCGTGGCGTCGGTTCCTTGGTCACATTCTCGTTGGTCTCCGGGCCACCGACAGGAACACCGTTCTCCAGCTTCCAGACCTTGGTGATCTCCTTCTCTCCGAAGGAACCAGGTTGCTCCTCAACGACCTTTCCAGCCTCGAGGTTCGGGTCAGTCTCAACGAGAGTATCGAACGGGATGCTCTCCTTGTGCTTATCGGTCAGCTCAGTCTGCGTCGGGGCAGACCCGACCTCGATGATGCGCTTGGTCGGCTCGCTGACGACCTCCGTGGAATCTTCAGTAGTGATTTCACCATTCTCAGACTTCACGTTGACGGTGTGCTTGATCGCGCCCGGCTTTCCTTCTTGGACGACCTTGGTCTCACCCGGCTTGAGTTCAGGGTTAACCCGAACCTCAACTTCGAATGGGGTGTTTTCGGTCCACTCGATGGTCTTGGACGTGGTCTTGCCCTTAGTGCCGACCTTGATGATCTTCTTGACAGGCTCGGTCACGCGCTCGGTCTTGGTCTCGGTACCGACAACATTCGAGTTCTCAATCTTCTGAGTCGTCGTTACCTTGTCCTTGCCCGGCTTACCTTCTTGAACCGTTTCCTGGGTGCCGGCCTCCATGGTGTCGTCGAACTGAATCTCGGTTTCGAATGGAACGTCAACCTCGGTCACTGTCTCATGAGAGCCCTCGGTCTTGGTACCCACACGAATCTCGGCCGCAACCGGCTCCTTGGTGCGCTCAGTCGTCACGGTCGGCTCGCCGAAAGGCTTGCCATCCACGATCTTCTGAGTAGAGGTCTCGACATCAGTGCCGAGCTCACCCTGCTTGTCGACGACCTGCTTGCCTGCCTCCAAGTTCGGGTCCGCGGTAATCTTCGTCTCGAACGGCACCGGCTTCTCAGTCTTGGTTACCACAGAGGTGTCTTCAGCCTTCGGGCCGTACTCGACGATGCGCTCGACAGGTTCAGTGCGGGCCTTGACTTCCTTAACCTGTGCTTCACCGTTGGTGCTGGTAAAGACTGCAGCATAGGAAGCCTCGCCGTTCTTGCCTTCCTGAACCACCCTAGTCTCACCCGGAGCGAGGTCAGGGTTCGGACGCAGAGTCGTGCCGAATGGAATCGGCTCCTTCCACTCGACCGTATCGGTCGCAGTGGCCTGCTTGGTACCAACGGTGATGACCTCGTCGACAGGCTGCTTCGTGATCTCTTCAGAGACCGTCGGCTCACTGTCCGGGTTCGAGTTGGTGATGTTGCGCTTGATCGTCACCGTCTTCTCACCCGGAACACCTGGCGTCGTCACCTTGGACTCACCAGCAGGCATGTTCGGGTCGTACTTGATGACGACCTTGAACGGAGCTTCCGTCTTGAAGGTTTCGACGTTCTCACCAGTGGTCTTGCCACCAACGCGGATGATCTGCTTGACCGGAGCCTTAGTCCGTTCCTTGGTGACTACCGGATCACCGGAAGGTATTCCGTCGACAAGCTTCTGCTTAGTCGTAACGGTCTCTTCGCCTTCTTCACCCTTCTGTTTAACGACCTGCTCGCCAGCCTTAAGAGTGTCGTCATAAATGATCTCAGTCTCGAACGGGATGCGGTTCTTGTCAGTGAAAACCAGTTCCTGATCCTCAAGGCGCGGGCCGTACTCCACAATGCGTGGCTTCGGATCCTTGGTCACGGTATCCGACGTGGTCTTCACCGTTGGAACACCGCCCGGCTCAAGGGTGGCGTCGAATTTCGCAGTGATGGTGCGCTCGCCAGCTTCGCCCTCCTGAACAACCTTCACCTCACCCGGCTTGAGTGCCGAGTTCGGACGCATGATGGTGTCGAAACCAGTAGACATCTTCCAAGTCATTTCATCGGTAGCCTTTGCAGGCTTGGTACCAATGACGACGACCTCATTGACCGGAGCCTTGGTCTGCGACCACTTGCCCTTTCGGTCCTGTACCTCTGTGCCTGGAACACCTTCGGTTTCGACCTTGTAGGTGCCCTGCGGGACGGTGTCATCGAACTTGTACTCAACATCGAACGGCACCTCGCGCGTCGGGGCATCCTGGATGTTGATCGGTGCATAAATCCGATCGGTGGAACCGTCGGAGTAGGTAACCGTGACCGGAACCTTGATAGAGTCACCCGGCTTCGCGGTCTTAGGTGCAGTAGCAATTACGTTGCCCTTGTCATCCAGGCCGACCAGCCAATTGCCGTTGGCCGTCGTAACCGTGTACGTCGGATTACCAAACTCGTTTTTATCCCCGGTTGCAGTGTAGCCATCAGCCGGAGTGATCTTGTACGGCTGATCCGGCGCCACGGTAATACCTTCAGGCAGCTCAATAGTGAGCGGAGAAGTAACCGTCTCACCAGGGAACGTAGTCTCCGGCGGGTAGGTTGGATCGACCTCGAAGTTCTGAGTCAAGTTCACCACAGTGGTTACTGGAGTCTCGTCGGTCGAACCATCGGGGTACGTCACCGTGACGTTGTGTACGTGCTTGTCACCCGGCTTAGAGTCAGCGGGCGGGGTTACGGAAACCTCACCGGTCTTCGGATCGATCTTGTAGGTCCACCCGTCAACGGTGTCCTCAGTTTTCGGCTTGTCGCCGTCCAAGCCGAAGGAGAAGGTCGTACCGTTCGGCGCACCGTCCCGGTTAACGGAACGCTTCACCTCGGTGCCTGGCTTGGTTGATTCGACCGGGTATGTAGGCTCGCTGATGTCCTTCTGGTTCTCCTTGACATTAAACGGTGCATAGACCGTGTCGGTGGAGCCGTCATAGTAAGTGACGGTAACAGGGATACTCACGCCGTCACCAGGTCGAGCGTCCTTCGGTGCGGTGGCGGTGACGACACCGTTTTCGTCGACGCTGACCTTCCATCCATTGAAGTCTGAGGGCACCTGGAAACGCTTCGAAGGATCCTTAGCGAGGTCGCGTTCAGGAATCCTCGTTACTTCCGTAATCTCGGACTTAATTGTTCCACCAGGCGTGGTGTTTTGCAGCAAGTACTGTGCCTCATAGACCTGCCGTACTTCCGCCTTAACGACGACTGTGGCAATCGTCTTATCAGTCGAACCGTCTTTGTATGTGACACGAACAGGGATATCCGCAGAGGTTCCAGGCAGAGCAAACTTGCTGATCGGAGTGGTGATGACACCCGTAACCGGGTCAATCTTCACATCTTCCCATTTCAGGTTGCGGGGTGGATCAATATAATCCGGGTCATTCGGATCCGTAATAATGGAAAACTTCGGTTCAGCAGCATCGTACAGGTTAGTACGATCCACCTGGCTAACCACTAATGTACCGGGTTGACCACTAACCGTCGGATACAAGGGATCATTCGTACGCGCGTAGGCATCGATGACCGTAAACTCTGCCGGAACAGTAGCGGTGGAACCATCCGGGTAGGTTACTTCTACATTGACGGTGACAGTCGTACCATTCTCCACTGTCGCATTCGGGGTTGCGGTAACCGTACCCTTCTCATCAATGCCGAACTCCCAGTCCTGCGGCAAGTTATCAGGCAACTTGTACTTAGCGAGCTTCGGATCGGACAACATCGTATCGATATCCGAAGTCGCCTTCTCCCCTGCCTTAGTCACCTGCGCAGGGTAGGAAGCGAAGTCCTTACCGGAACCATCACCAATAACGTTGATGGTTCCGGTCACCACCTGTGGGGTAGCGCCCGTAGCGTAGTAAGCCTTCACTGGGATGGTTAGTCGCGCGCCAGGTATAGCTGTTTCCGGAATCGTCGAAGTCAGCTCACCAGTATTCTCGTCGATAGTGACTGTCCAGTCACCATATTTGTACTCCAAAGAACCGTCTGGGAAAGTATAGCGATTGGGCTTCTCGTCATCGGCGCGACCGCCCAAGCCAATCTCCGGCAAGGTCGGCTGAAGCGTAACCGTTTCATTTATGTGGCCGGATTCCGCGGTGTAGTCCGGAACCTTGATCGCATTGACGATCTGGAAGGGAACCTCAACGGTATCGGTCGTCCCATCTGGGTAGGTAGCGATAACCCTCGGCAAAATCTTAGTGTTGTTCTTAGCAGCTTCCGGCGACGTCGCCTTGACCTTTACAGTTCCATCATCATCGACCGTTACTTTCCATCCTTCCGGAACGGACGCAGGGTCAACATCAAAAGACTTGGGCCGGACTGGGTCGTATCCCTCAAAGCTGGGCTTTAAATCAAGCTCTGAAACGAGTACTTTACCAGCTGGGCCCTCGACGGTTCCTCTGACAGCAAGTTCCGTCACCTGGGTATTGTTCGGATCAATAACTGCGAGCAGCGGGATAATATCCCGCGAACCATTGGAATAGGTGACAATGACCTGGGGCTGCGCAAAGGTACCCGGGAGCGGGTTGGCAGGTGTCGTGACGGTGACGTCATAGGTGTTTGGATCTAACTTGGCGTCCCAGCCCTGGTAGACATAGCGCTTATCAAGCTTGACCTCGGCTTCAACGCCGCCGTCCTCACGCTTCCTCACCAAATCAGCGATCTTGTCACCAACCTGCTTATAGGTCAGCGTCTGGCGCCCAGTCACAACTGTATTAGTAGTCTTATCAACACCAGAGGTCACCGATTGCTGGACCGGAGAATACTCCGGATCGTGGAACTGGGTGTCGTCGAAGCTCCACTGGTGGTTCCCGATAACGTTCGGCTTGTTATAGCGCGTTAGCGAGTTCGAGCTTTCGAAGGCTCCATCATGCTCGAGAAACTCATTGTTGCTCTTAGCAGCGTCCTGGAGCTGTGTAACCGTACGCGGCTTGGCCAGCACACTGAAGCGCATGCCCTGCTGATCGCTCAGCTTCGTGCCCTTGTACTTCGGCATGGTGTACTTGATGGTGCCGTCAGCGTCAATAGTCAGGCGCTTGTCTTCAGCGGACGCGTCGGGGTCACTCGTGCCGATAAAGTTACCTTGCGAGTCGAAAGCCTCCACGACCATGCGGGACATGGAGTCATCCGTGCCGCCACCAGTAACAGCAGGAACGTTGATCTTGCCGACCTCGAGCACCTCGCCCGGCCTGATGACCAGCTTCTCCTGGTTCTTCCACGAGACCGTGATCGGGTTACATTCGATGTTCTCACTCGGCCACGGGTTCACGACGGCCGTAAAGCCTGCAGATTCTCCCCGGGTGGCCCTAGTCCTTGGGTCGGGATTTTCCTGCTTATAGTTACCCTGCCAGGCGTAACGTACCGGGTTGGCGGCGGTGGCCTCAGCGAACTGCTTGACTTTCGCATCGGTCAGTTCCGCGTTGAGGTTCAGGTTTCGCTGTGCCCTAGAAGGGGTAATAGCGAGGAATTCGTCGGCCTTGTGCGTGACTACCTCGCCTGGAAGAAACGTCTGGCCGACATTCATCGACTGGAATTGGCCTGCGTCGAGGTACGCGCCCATATTGCCTGAATTGGTAAAGCCCCAATCAGCGAACGTGCGGTCCTTCGAGTTATCAAAGGCGACGCTCAAACCCCACCGGGTTTTCGAAGGGGTCTCACCAGTCGGTTCTTGGGTGTTCCAGCTGAAACCAGCCTGGCTGCCCTTCTGAGCGTTTGAGCCGACAACACACGAACCGGCCGGCAGGTCGGAGGCCTTCTGGGCGTCCTGCTCTACCGCGCCGTTGCCGTCGCTGCCGCGGAGGCCGCCGGTAAAGCCAGAAGCTGCTGTGGCCTCGGGGACCACAGTATTAAAAGAGGTGATGCTGAGGCCGCTCAGCGCGAGTGTAATAGCAGAAAGTGCTGCTACTCCTTTACGGGAAGAGGGCCGACGGGCCGAGCCACTTCGTGGTGCATTCATTCCTTAGGTCCTTTCAAATGCAGTACCCTGCCCCACCCCACAGTGTGGAAACCCGAAAGCCGCGGCGGCTTCTCAAGGCATTTCCTCACAAATTCGTTTAAGGATTGACAGGAAATAGGCAGGTGAACGCTAGAAATTGTACCCTCCTATACATAAACCCGCAAGAAAAACAGGGTTTTACCTGGAATCTTTAAGAATAAGTACACAAGCGCGTGGGAATTATAGATTTCCTGGAATCGACCACTCTGTGAGATACTGATCGTTTTCCACACGTAGGGAGTGGGGCGGTGCGGCGAGACGTCGCCAAGCAGGGCGTGTCCAGCGCCGTTTTATACAGTCCTAGGTTGTTCCCCCAGGCGCCGAGGACTGCGCCCCTAGCTTGTATCTCCTAGGATTCCTCGTGGACCAAATCCGAGCCGCCGGAAGAGTTGGAGTCACCTTCCTCGTTGAGGTTCTGCATGAGGTTGGCCTCCATCCAGGCGCGCACGGTCTCTTCAAAATCCTCGGAGTCGTCTACTTCCTGCACCACTTCATCGAGGTCCTGCGCGGTGAGGAACTTGGTAAAGGAGGCAACTTCCAGCTTTTCATCGCGGTTGAATAGCCCGTCTTGGTAGACCACAACGTAATTCTGTGGAAGCTCCGGCTTTGACTTGGGGCAGCCTTCGGCACCGGCGGGCTCCACCACGGAGACCTCCGGGGGCAGCGAGGCCATGAGCGCGACGTGGGTGCGCTCCAAAAAGTCCACGTCCTTGGTGCCCTCTTCCTTGGCAGCCACGTAGTCCTTGGAAATCGCGCGGGCTTCCTCCGGGTTGTAGACGCTTAAGAATTCACCCGTGCAGCCCACGAAGAAGTTGCCGTTAGTGCTGACCCCGCTGATGTGCTCCCCTCCTTGACGCACCAGCTTTGGCTTCTGAGAAACGGTAGCCGCGCGTCCCTCATCGCGCAGGGTCTGGCGGTAGATCTCCGCCAGCACGCGCTGCTCATGGGATGTCGGGTCAATCATGATGGTGATAGGCGCCGAGTTCACTGGGTTCGGATCCGGCTTGGGTTCATACCCAGAGCAGGCGCTTAACGACGCCCCCGCAACCCCCACCAAGGCCACCCCAACAACGCGGGCGAAGGTGCGGGAATGTGCAATAAGGCGGGGCATCAGAATCAGGCGCATTCTTTCTATTCAACCGGACATGCAGCACACATGTCGCTGTTCTTCAGGGTCCTCAGTCCGCAGCGCTGGGCCGCAGCATCTGGCTGAATCTTACACACCTCGCTGGCCAGACGGCGGTGTGGCTCTCCCCGATAGCAAGTGACTAGACTAATGCGCGTTATGACTAGCGCTATTACTGAATCTTCCGTTCGCGACGCGCTCACCCGCGTCGATGACCCAGAAATCGGCCGCCCCATCACGGAGCTCGGCATGGTGAAGTCCGTGACCGTCACCGGCTCGGACGTGGACATCGAGCTTTATCTCACCATCGCCGGCTGCCCGATGAAGGGCACCATCGAGTCCAATACCCGCGCGGCCGTGGCGGAACTCGACGGTGTCGGCAACATCAACATCTCGATGACGCCGATGAGCGACGAGCAACGTAAGGAGCTCAAGCAGAAGCTGCGCGGCGGGCAGGCCGAGCCGGAGATCCCCTTTGCCAAGCCCGAGTCCACCACCCGCGTGTTCGCGGTGGCCTCCGGCAAGGGTGGCGTGGGCAAGTCCTCCGTCACGGTGAACCTGGCCGCCGCCTTGGTCAACAAGGGGCTCAAGGTGGGCATCGTGGACGCCGATATTTACGGCCACTCCGTCCCCAGCCTGCTGGGTTCCACGGCGGGCCCCACAGTGCTTGACGACGAAATGCTGCTTCCCCCCATCTCCCACGGCATCAAGCACATTTCCATTGGCCAGTTCGTGGAGGGCAACGCGCCGGTGGTCTGGCGCGGGCCGATGCTCCACCGCGCCCTCCAGCAATTCCTCGCGGACGTCTTCTGGGGAGACCTCGACGTGCTCCTGCTGGACCTGCCGCCGGGTACCGGCGATGTTGCCCTGTCGGTGGCCCAGCTCATCCCCAATGCGGAGCTGTTGATTGTGACCACCCCGCAGGCGGCCGCGGCCGAGGTGGCCGAGCGCGCCGGTTCCATCTCGCAGCAAACGCGCCAGCGCGTGGCCGGCGTGATTGAGAACATGGGTGCGATGGTCATGCCGGATGGTTCCACCATGGATATCTTCGGCTCCGGCGGCGGCACAGTAGTGGCCGAGCGCCTCAGCATGCTGCTGGGCCACGAGGTTTCCCTGCTGGCCAGCATCCCGCTGGATCCGAGCCTGCGCGCGACTGGCGATGCCGGAACCCCCATCGTTATTTCCGCGCCCGACTCCCCCGCTACCCAGGCCATCAACAAGGTGGCGGATTCCATTGCGGTGCGCTCCGATTCTCTCGTGGGCAAGAAGCTCGGCTTGGGTGTCACCCGCAAGAGCTAAAAGCCCTTAGGTGACGTCCTCCCAGGAGGAGCTGCCCTCGCCGGTGGATGCATTTCCGCCGCGCGGGGGCTGTGTCGTTTTAGCCGCCTTCTCCCCCGCCGGCTGCTCAGCGTCAAGGTCCGGATAGACCTGCGAATAATCAAAGGTCGGCCGGCCAGTGTTCTGCTCCGGCGCTGGCTGCGCCGGCCCCTGCTGGTTATGCGCGGGTTGGTTGTTTACTTCCGCGTCATGCTCATACGGGCTGGTGCTCTTCTTGATGTCCTCAGCCATCTTCTTCGGGTTGAAGTCGTCCCAGGCGGAATCGTCGCCGTCGAAAAGCGCCTTGGTAATCACCCCGCGCGGGCCCATGCGCGTCCACTCCGCCGCCTGGCTCAGGGGCACCCGGAGGTCATCGAACTCCGCGCCGAGACCGCTCATCTCACCGTTGAGCTCCGCCTTGGCGTTCGCAATGGCCTTGCGCGCCGCGTAGATAGCCGCGCGAACGTCCATAATCACGCCGGGCAGGCGCTCGGGGCCGATGATCACCAGACCCAGCAGCACGATGACGAGGATCTCTACCCAACCAATTGAGGAAAACACGAAACTATCTTAACTACTTCGCTAGTGATGACAGGGTGACGGGCGCGCGGAAGGCTTCGGTCTCTTGTTAGCCCCGCTGGTTGTGCCGGATGGCGCGCACAACCATCTCCACCTTGTCCAGGAAATCCTGACGTGGCTGGTGCGCAGGCGCTTCCGCATCGGGCCCGGGCCCTACGCCCTGATGAGCGATACCCGCGAGCTTCGCCATGAGCGAGTCCGGCGCCTTGACGTGGGATTCCACGCTGCATTCGCGCACCCACTCGGCAGCATTGCGCTGGTGGTGAATTTCTGCGCGGCATTCTGGGCAGTGCACGAGGTGGATGCGCACGCGGTGGGCATATTTGGCTGGCATCTCGCCGTCGACGAAAGCGACGACCGCCTCGGGCCCCAAATGGCCGATAGTATCTGCCCGCTGAGCGCGGGCCTTTGCCTTATCGCGGACTTTGGCTTGGGCCTCGGTGAAGAACCCGGACAGACTCAGGGACTGGCCGTCGCTGCTATGTCCTTCTTCTTTCACCTCAACGTCACCTCACCTCAGTGCGCGCTCCTCTGCCCTAGGCGGCAGAATTCTCGCGGTCTCAGACTTAAACGCTGCCCAGTCTAGCGCGTACGCAGCAGGCTGCGGGTGTCTGCGTTGCTCTCGGCTTCCTTCTCCAGAGCGGCACGCAGCTGGGAGCGGCCGCGGTGGATGCGGGAGCGCACGGTGCCCATCTTGACGCCGAGGGTTTCGGCGATTTCGTCGTAGCTCATGCCGACGACGTCACAGAGCACGACGGCCACGCGGAAATCCGGTGCGAGGTTATCCAGCGCGGACTGCAGCGCCGGATCCAGGTTAGCTACCGAATAGGCCTGCTCCGGTGTCATGTCCGTGCCGGGGACGCGTTCATAATCCTCCGGCAGGGCCTCCATGCGAATCTTGGAGCGGTGGCGGACCATGTCCAGGAAGAGGTTGGTGGTGATGCGGTGCAGCCAGCCCCCAAAGGTTCCCGCTTGGTACTTATCCAAGGAGCGGAAGACGCGCATGAAGGTCTCTTGGGTGAGGTCTTCGGCATCGTGCTGGTTGCCGGAAAGGCGGTAAGCCAAGCGGTAGACATCATCGGCGTGCTCAGCCACGAGTTCGCCCCAGGAAGGCATATCGGCTTGGCCGGCGTCGAACGCAGCGGTTCCGGTCAACTTCTCAGTTTCAGCGCTGGCATCATGGCTGCCAGTGGCGGAGGAATCGGTGGAACGGTGAGCGTGCTCAAACTCGCGCTGCTGTGTGGTCATGCCGAATATCTTTCTATAGTGCGCGTCGAAACTCCAGCCACGGCCCTGTGAGCAGCCTGTGAATCCGTCACAACGCTTACATGCGCTTCTTGCGTCACACGGGCCAGCGAGTTACGGGCGATTCTCAACACGCAACCTCGGTGATTTCACTATGGTTTTCTTTTGTGACTACTACGGCTTATGACGCAATGCGAACCTACATCGAATCCACCAGCGAGGTCTCCGAGGTTCTCGCCGGCGCCCGCGCCCACGCGGAGGAGTATGGCCTGCCAGCACCGGATGAGGCAACCGGCCAGTTGCTCACCACGCTCGCGGCGGTTTCATCCGGCACCACCTCGCGCCCACAGGCGGTGGCGATTACTCCCGCAGCATCCGTCGTGGGCCTCTATCTGCTTGCCGGCATGCCGGAGAACGGAATCCTCACCTGCATCGATCCGGAGGCAGAGCACCAGGCCAGCGCCAAGCGAACCTTCCGCGAGGCCGGCTACTCCCCCAGCCGCGGCCGTTTCTTACCCTCGCGCCCCCTCGACATCATGGGCCGTCTGGCTAATGACACCTACCAGGTGATCTACGCCGAGGTCCCAGCGCTCGATATGCCTGCACTGCTCAAGGCCGCCTGGCCGCTGCTGCACCAGCACGGCACTTTGGTGCTGGCCAATGCGCTTCTCGACGGCACCGTGGCCGACCCCTCCCGCACCGACCGCGACACCGCCGCTGCCCGCGAGGCCGACGAGGTTGCCCGCTCCCTCGAGGGCGCGGCCGTGACGCGCCTGCCCTACGGCGCGGGCCTGACGCTCATTACCAAGCTGTAGCCGCCTTCTGAAACTGCCCGATCTGCCAAAACCATCGCCTGTTTTTCGATCGGCTCGGAGACTTTCGTCATTTAGGACACCGTTGGTTTAGCCACTGATACGTCTCCGAGCAAACCCCGCCCTGTGGCGCCGGTGTCCTTCTTTGCGCCCACTTTTACTCCTTCTCCGTTCCCACCCCCGCCCTTCGCGCTCACCGTGGGGCTTCGCCAAGCGGCCTGCGCGCGCTCGGTGAGCGCGAAGGGTGTGTTGGTGCAAGGTGTGGTTGTGCCGCGCGTGTTGTTGCAGGGTGTGCTGTTGCAAGGGTGTGTTGTCGCGCAGGCTCCTGAAGCAGCCTGGGACTCGTCGGCGCCATCAAAGCCACGAAAATCGGGCGTGGAGTGGACTTCAATCCACCCGCACGCCCGCTTAAACTACTGTGCTGTCTCGCGGCTTAGACCTTTACGTTCTTACCCACGACGACCACGCCACCTTCGGAAACCTTGAAGCGCTCCTCATCGCGCTCGCGGTCCACGCCGATGATCGCACCATCGCTGACCACCACGTTCTTGTCCAGGATGGCGTGGCGGACCACCGCGCCGCGTCCAATGCGCACGCCCGGCAGGATGACGGAGCCTTCCACCGTCGCGCCATCGGCCACGTGCACGTCCGAGGAGAGCACAGAGTTGCGCACCGTACCGCCGGAGACAATGCAGCCCGGAGCCACCATCGAGGACTGCGCGATACCGTTCTGCACGAACTTCGCCGGCGGGAAGTTCGAGTCATCCGTGGAGTGAATCGGCCACGAACGGTTGTACAAGTTGAAAATGGGGTGCACAGAAATCATGTCCATGTGCGCCTCATAGAAGGAGTCGATGGTACCGACATCGCGCCAATAGCCATGGTCACGCTCCGTGGAGCCGGGCACCTCATTTGCCATGAAGTCGTAGACGTGTGCCTGCTCGCGCTTCACGAAATAAGGAATGATGTTTCCGCCCATATCATGCGCGGAGTCCTCATTCTTTTCGTCTTCCAGCAAAGCGTCAATAAGCGCCTGCGTGGTGAAGACGTAGTTGCCCATGGAGGCGTAGGTCATGTTCGGATCATCCGGGGTGGCCGGGGGATTCGCAGGCTTCTCGACGAACTCCGTAATCGTGCCCATCCCATCCGCCTGGATGCAGCCAAAGGCAGAAGCCTCCGAGCGCGGGACGCGGATGCCTGCCACTGAACAGTCCAGACCAGTCGCGATGTGCTCCTCCACCATCTGGGCCGGGTCCATGCGGTAGACGTGGTCGGCGCCGAAGACGATCACGTAATCCGGCTTCTCGTCATAAATCAGGTTCAGCGACTGCAAGATGGCATCGGCCGAACCGTTGTACCAACGCTTACCGCGGCGCTGCTGGGCTGGCACGGAAGCGATGTACTGCGGGGTCGGCCCAGACAGGTTCCATGCCTGGGAAATGTGGCGGTCCAAGGAGTGGGACTTGTACTGGGTCAGCACCGCAATCTTGAGGTATCCGGCGTTAACGAGGTTGGACAGCACGAAGTCGATCAGGCGGTAGGAACCACCGAAAGGAACGGCGGGCTTAGCGCGGTCTTCCGTCAGCGGAAAGAGGCGCTTTCCCTCGCCGCCGGCAAGGACAATGGCAAGGACATTAGGAAGGCTTCTCACACCACCCAACTTATAGACATTTTCCGCATCGTGCAGTAGAAGTTTGCGTGATTTTACCCCCTTTAACCTCCCTCACCCCGCTTGCATGCTTCCTTCGTGTTTGCGTCCCAAAGCCGCTGCGCGCCGCGCCCGAGGCGCGCGATAGGAAGGTTTAGCGCGCGCTGCGGAATGTCCGTATTCTGGCGAGTATGAGAGCCGGAATTTTTTCTAAGGAGTATCCGCCTGAGATTTACGGTGGAGCTGGCGTCCATGTTGCAGAGCTCACCCGTTTCATGCGCGAGATCATCGATGTCTCCGTCCATTGCATGGGGTCTGAGCGTGACGAGAAAGACGTCTTTGTCCATGGCGTTGACCCCGCATTGAAGGATGCTAACGCCGCGCTGCAGACACTGTCTACGGGTCTGCGCATGACCAACGCCGCCTCCGATATCGATGTGGCTCACTCCCACACGTGGTACACGGGCCTTGGCGGGCACCTCGCCAGCCGCTTGTACGACATCCCCCACGTGGTTACCGCGCACTCCCTCGAGCCGCACCGCCCGTGGAAGCGCGAGCAGCTGGGCGGCGGTTATGAGGTCTCCTCTTGGTCGGAGAAGAACGCGATGGAATACGCCGACGCCGTCATCGCCGTATCTGCCGGCATGAAAGATTCCATCTTGGATGCCTACCCCCGTATCGACGCCGATAAGGTGCATGTGGTCCTCAATGGCATCGATACGCAGGTGTGGCAGCCGGGTGAGTCGGCGGTGCTGGATAAGTTGGGCGTCGACAAGCAGCGTCCTGTCGTTGCCTTCGTGGGCCGGATTACCCGACAGAAGGGCGTGAAGCACCTGCTCAAGGCGGCCCAGAGCTTTGATGAGGATATCCAGCTCGTGTTGTGTGCGGGCGCGCCGGATACGCCGGAGATTGCGGCGGAGACCGAAGCCCTCGTGGAGGAGCTGCGTTCGCAGCGCGATGGTGTGTTCTGGGTTAAGGACATGTTGTCCCGCGAGGAGATTAAGCAGGTCTATTCCGGTGCCGATGTGTTCGTCTGCCCGTCGATCTATGAGCCGCTGGGCATTGTTAACCTCGAAGCCATGGCTTGCGGCACCGCGGTCGTAGCCTCCAATGTGGGTGGCATCCCGGAGGTCGTCGTGGATGGTGAGACCGGCGTTTTGGTCAATTACGATGCCGCTGATGAAGCCACCTTTGAGGCTGATCTCGCCGCCGCCGTGAATCGAGTGGCCGCGGACAAGGAACTGACGCAGCGCTATGGCAGCGCCGGTCGCCAGCGCGCGATTGATGACTTCTCGTGGGCTACCATCGCGCAGCAGACCGTGGACATTTACCGTTCGTTGATGTAGGAAGGACTGCCGTGACTCTTAACGAACCGCCTCATCGCCCAGAACTTCATTTCGTTCCCGATACCGGGTTGCTCGACGCCCCCGCGGGAATCGTCCGCGACGGTAACACGTGGCACCTGTTCCACCAATACCGGACTGCGGCTGACCAGCCCGCACGCTGGGGCCATTCCACGTCCGAAGAAACAGCTTTTGAGTGGCTGGACTGCGACGACGTCCTCGCCCCCGTAGGCGGAGAGCTGTCGCTGCGTGCTGGCTCCGTCGCGGAGGGTAAGGACGCGCTCAACTTGTATTTCACCTCGGTGACCTCGGTGGGCACGAGCGTGCGCCTAGCGCGTTACACCGACTACGCCGATGAATGCGTCGTCTCCGATGACCCTACGGCGCTCGACCCGGATGTCGTCCGCTTCGGCGAGGCTGTCGGAGCCAGCACCAATCACGACCGCTTCCGCTCTCCCTCTGTGGTCCCAGATTGGGCCAAGGAGGACCGCGAGGAAGGCCACGATGGCTGGCTCATGCTTGCGCTGACCGGGCACTCGGACGCGCCGGTGCCGGTGATCCTGGATAGCCCCGATGGCGAATCCTGGACGCTCCTCGGGCCGTTGAGCTTCGACGGCGACCCCGGTTTTGAGGAGGGCGAGGTTCCGGCTACCTCCCCCATCCCGCCGGTGGTCTCGCCGCGCTTGGTGCGCCTGCGCGACGAGGTCGATAGGGAAATCTACGATGTGCTCTTCGTGACCTTAGAGCGCGAGGGCCGCGATGTTTCCGGCTATATCGTGGGCCGCCTTGATGGCACGGTGTTCACCGTGGCGAAGGGTTTCCAGCGCGTGGACTTTGGCCACGATTTCTCCCGCCCGCGCAACACCAACACCACGACCGGAACGATTCCGCAAGAGCGCCGCTACGACCGTGCGGTCATCCTCGGTCTGCTCAACGGCAACGGTCGCGGTGACGACGCCACCAAGCACCCATCCTGGGAGGCGGAGGGCTGGGCCAATAGCCTGTCGCTGCCCCGTGCGGTCACGCTGCAGGGCGGTGTGCTGTACCAGACCCCGGCGGAGGGTCTGCCGGATGCGGTGAAGCTCTCCGATTATGCCCAATCCTGGACTGGTGTTTTGGAGGTTCCGGAAGGCTCCGCCGTGACCGTCACGCTGAAGGACAGTAACGGTGATGCCGCCGCTGTCATCCGCCACACCGGCTCCGAGATCAGCCTGGATCGCTCCATGTCGAAGGCCTTTGATCACTACTTCAAGGACTCTGCTCCTGCGGTGACCCAACTGGCGGAGGGCGATTCGGACACGCTTACCGTCATCCAAGACGGCGCTAGCGTTGAGGTGTTTGTGGATGGCGGCTTGGTGGCCATGAGCTCCCGCGTCTACTTCGAGGGCGGGTGCTCTGCCATCGAAGTCAGCACGGAGGGCGAGGCTGTCATTGAGCAGTCGTGGAGCCGAAAGGGCACCAAGCGCTCTTAATCGCATCGACTGCGGCACGGCGTATAAAAAGAGGACCGGGTTGACTCGGTCCTCTTTTTTAATGCGCTCCCCTACCCTTCGCGCTCACTGGGGATCCCAAACAACCGTCGCGTGCACTGCCAGTGAGCGCGAAGGGAGACTGACGCAGATCCTTTTAACCTGACTTAGGCCAATTTAGTGCGGAAG
>NZ_KV796764.1:0-26663 GCF_001809235.1 Corynebacterium sp. HMSC072A04
ACGTTTGTGCAGGTGAATGGCGGTGTAAAAGGTGAGGGAATCCTCGCATACGGCGCGTCGGGTGGATGTGGGTCAGTGTAGTGGGTGTGTAGTGAGGGGCGTCGAAGGGTGACTCAATGGAAAAGCCTCGCCCCGTAAAAGGGGGCGAGGCTTAGGTTATGTGGTTTTATTCGGGGGTGTCTGCCAGCCAGCCGAGGCTGTAGAGGAAGAGTTCGGCATCTACGAGATCCTCTTCCTTGGGGAAGGTTCCCGTAAGCGTGGCGTAGGACTCTTCGATGTCCGTGTGGGTGGCTGGGATGAGACCGTGCTTGAGCAGATCTTCAGCGATGTGTGATACCAGCGGTGCCGGGTGCACCGTGTCAAGGTTGATTCCGGTGGCACTCTTGAATTCGTTAGTGATGGCGGAAAGGAATCCGGTCAGGGTATTCATTTGGCTCACCTCTCTATTTCTTGTCGTAATGATGCGGCTGTCCGCATCATGGGGTTGAACCAACTATATAGGTAAAATCCTCCAAAAGCTAGCTTTCGTTCACGGCGAGTTAACTTTTAGTTAACCTGGCGGGAAATGTGAGGTGAGTTACGAAGTGTCCTTTAGGCCTCTACAGGCAGCCAAGCGTAGCCATAGGGGCCCAGCTCCACAGGGCCTAAGTCGACGGTCTGATCCGTGAAGTTGTGCAGGCACAACAACTCACCGCGCTGGAATCCCAGAACTCCCGTTTGGCCGGTTTCCACGGCTTCGAAAGGAGCGGTGCCGAGTTCCGGATGCGCTTTACGCTGCTGGATCAGGCTGCGGAGGCGGTGGAGGAGCGAGTCATCGTCGGCAAGCTGCTCCTCTACCGAAACCCCTACGCCGCCGACGATGGGCCGGCGCGTCTGGGCGGAGGTGCTGAACCCTGCGCCCTCGCCGGGCTCCCACTGCATGGGTGTCCGCACGGCATCGCGGTCAGGCAACTCGGGGGCATCGTTCATCCCAATCTCATCGCCGTAGTACAGGAAGGGGGCGCCCGGCAGGGTCATGAGTAGTGAATAAAAAAGCTCAATCTTGCGGTAATCATTGCCCAGCAGCGGGGCAAGGCGCCGCGCGATGCCCACGTGGGCGCGCATCTGATCGTCGGGCAGGTAGTGCTCGTACATGATCGCGCGCTGGTCCTCGTCGACCATCTCCAGGGTCAGCTCGTCGTGGTTGCGCAGGAAGGTGCCCCACTGGCAGCCCTGGGGAAGCTCTGGAAGCTCCGCCATGATGTCGTAGACCGGTGTGGCATCCCCCAGCGCCAGCGCCTGGTAAAGCCGCGGCATCACCGGGAAGTTGAAGACCATGTGGAAGCGGTTGCCCGTGCCGTAGAACTCCATGGTTTCCGCCGGTGGCTGGTTGGCTTCCGCGATCATGATGGCCTCGGGGTAATTCTCGTCGATGAAGGCGCGGATCTTCTCCACAAATTCGACCGTCTCCGGCAGGGACTCGCCGCCCAGTCCATCGCGTTCGTAGAGGTATGCAATGGCATCGAGGCGGAAGCCGTCCACGCCTTTGTCCAGCCAGAAGGAGAGGATTTTGAATACTTCCTCGTGGACCTTCGGGTTGTCGTAGTTCAGGTCCGGCTGGTGGGAGTAGAAGCGGTGGAAGTAAAACTGCTTGCGCTCCGGGTCCCATGCCCAATTCGAGGTTTCCGTGTCAGTGAAGATGATGCGGATCTCCGGGTAGCGCAGCGGATCGTCGCCCCACACGTAATAGTCCCCATAGGGCCCTTCCGGATCGGTGCGGGAGGCCTGGAACCACGGGTGATCGGTGGAGGTGTGGTTGAACGCGAGATCCGTCATGAGGCGCATGCCGCGCGCGTGGAGCTCGGCGACGAGCTCGTCAAAGTCCTCCATCGTGCCGTAGTCAGGGTGGATGGAGTAGTAATCGGCGATGTCATAGCCGTCATCGCGCAGCGGGGAAGCATAGAACGGGGAAAGCCACAGGCAGTCGACGCCGAGCCACTTGAGGTAGTCGAGCTTCTCAATAACCCCGCGCAGCGTGCCCACGCCTTCGCCGGTGGTGTCCTTGTACGAGCCCACGAGGGCCTGGTAGAAAATGGCGTTGTCGTGCCAGCTCATCGGAGATCCTTCCGTTTAGCCCGCCACAGCAGATACTCCGTCAGGCATAGTGCGCCCGCGAGGAGCCCCGGCCAGATGGCGGGGGAGGGGTGAAAAAGATTCAGAACTGCCTGCACCAGCGCCAGGAAGGCGAAGAAGCCAACGAATCCCAGCGCGGTGTCCCACAGCAGTGCGCGGCGCATTAGGCCTTAACACCTCCGGCGGTGAGGCCGGCGACGATGCGGTGCTGGAAGATGAGCACCATGATGATCAGCGGAACCGTCACCAGCGCGCCCGCAGCCATGGTGGCGGCGTAGGGGTACTCGAAGGCTGAGGGGCCGGAGAAGCGCGCGATGGCCACGGTCACCGGCTCGGTAGCGGTGGTGGAGAGCTGCTTAGCCAGCATGAACTCGTTCCACGTCGTGATGAAGGCGATGATGGCCGTGGTAAACAGTGCCGGTGCAGCCAAGGGCAAAAGTACGAGGCGGAAGGCCTGACCGCGGGAGGCACCGTCCACGCGAGCGGCCTCCTCCAATTCCCAGGGCAGCTGGCGGAAGAAGCTCAGCAGCGTGTAGACCGTCAGGGGCAGCGCGAAGGAGATATTCGGGATGATCATCGCGCGGTAGGTGCCAATCCATTCGAGGTTGCCGAAGAGCTGGAACAGCGGGGTTACCAGCGCGATGGCCGGGAACATTGAGGCGGCCAGAATGATGCCGGTGACAACGCCCTTGCCCGGGAAGTCATAGCGCGCCAAGGCATAGGCGGTAAACACGCCGATGAGGACCGCCACCGCGGTCGTGGCCAGGGAGATGAGCAAAGAGTTCCCCAGGGCGTTGAGAAAGTCATTGCCCTTGTCCGTGGCTAATGCATCCCGGAAATTATCGAGGGTCACGTGCGTGGGCCACGGGGTGGTGTCGAAGGTATGGGACTTGTGCCGCAGGGCGGTGACGACCATCCAATAGAAGGGCGCTAGCCCCCAGAACATGATGAAGAGGATGCCTAGGTAATGGCCGATCTTTTTCATGACTTCTTCTCCTTCTTCTGGCGGGCAGTACCGGAGACATCAGCGCCGAGGAAGCGCACCAAGATGAACGCGACGGTGAAGATAAGCAGGAAGATGAGCGTGGACAACGCGGAGGCCGAGTTGAAATGCCCCTGGCGCATGTCCTCCACGACGAGCTGGGAAATGGTTGCCGTCGGGGAGTTAGAGGAAGCAGAGATCATGATGACCGGCAGGTCGTACATGCGTAGTGCATCCAGCGTGCGGAAGAGGATCGCCACCATGAGCGCCGGGCGTACCAGCGGCAGGGTGATGGTGAAGAAGGTTTGGATGCGCGATGCGCCGTCGACGCGGGCGGCGTCGTAGACATCGCGCGGAATCATCTGCAAACCAGCCAAAACGAGCAACGCCATGAAGGGGGCGGTCTTCCACACATCGGCGATAATCACCGCGAGACGGGCATAAAACGGGTCTGTGGTCCACGCGATGCGCGTGCCGACGAGCGCGTTGACGATGCCATCCGGGGCGAACATGAACTGCCACAGCTTCGCAGTGACTGCGGTGGGAATGGCCCAGGGGACAAGCACCGCCGCGCGCACGAGGCCGCGACCGCGGTACTCGCCGTTCATCACCAGCGCCATGAACATGCCCAGGATGGTCTCCAGGGCAACCGTGACCACGGTGAAAAAGAGAGTGATCTTCACAGCCGGCCAGAAATCGGTGGCAATGACACCATCAGGGCACGCGGTGGCCTGGCCAGTGGCAGACATGCAGCGATTGGTAATCCAGTACAGGTAGTTTTCAAGACCGGCGAAGGAGCCTTCCTCGAACACTCCCGTGGTGGGGTTAAGCCGTTTGTTGCCCTGGAAGGACAACATCACAGCGCGCACAATGGGGTAGCCGATGACCACAGCCAGCGCTATCAGTGCCGGTGCGATGAGTGCGGCCACACGCAGGTACTGTCTGCGGGGCTGCACGGTAGGCGGTGCTCCAGCCATGCGGTGCCTGCCTTTCTAACTCATAGGGGGAGAAGGGGTTTAACGGGGGTTGGGGAAATCATAGCGGGTAGCCCGGACTTCCTCTGGGCGAAAAGAGCCCGGATCGCAGAAGGAGGCGCGGGCAAGTCACGTGGACTTACTCGCGCCCCCATGCACGCTGGGAAATTAACCCTGCGAAGCGGCTTCGATGGCTGCCTTCATATCCTTCGTGGCGTCATCGACGGACTTGCCTGCGGTGAGCGCCGCGTAGGCGTTATCCTGAACCGCCTTGGAGATGGCGGTGTAGAACGGGGAGACCGGACGCGGTGCGGCGTTCTCCAGGGATTCCTTCAGAGCCGGCAGGTACGGGAACTCTTCGACGAGGGAGTCATCGTCGTAGATGGAAGCCAGCACCGGCGGGAAGGAAGCCTCGGCGAAGGACTTCTGGTTCTCCTCGTTGATGATGAACTTCATGAAGTCCAGGGCCGTAGCCTTGTGCTCGGAGTTGATATTGATGCCGTTGTTGTAGCCACCGAGGGTAGACACCCCGACGCCGTCCTTGCCCACCAGCGGCTGGACCTCAAACTTCACGCCAGCCTCTTCGGCGTTGGTGTACATGTACGGCCAGTTGATGGCAAAAGCGGTCTTGCCCTCAGTGAAAGCAAGGTTGGTCTCCTCCTCCGTTGTGGCGGTGGAGTCCTTGGAGATGGTGCCGTCCTCGTAGGCGTCGACAAGCGCCTGCAGGCCTTCCTTCGCCTCGTCCGAGTCAACGGCGACGTTGCCCTCGTCATCCAGGATGGAGCCGCCCCAGCCATCGATGAAGCCGGCGGTGTTCACGGTGAGACCCTCGTACTGCTTGAGCTGGGTGGTCAGGCAGGAAGCATCATCCTTGATGGCCTCACAAGCAGAAGCGATGTCGTCGAACTTCTCCGGAGCCTTGTCCGCCAACTCGGTGTTGCGGAAGAGCAGCTGGCCGTTGGTGTTCTGCGGCAGCGCGTAGAGGGTGTCGTTGTAGGTGGCGGATTCCACGGTGGGCTCCAGCAGTCCGGAGGTATCCACCTCGAGGTCACCGGTCAACGGTGCCAGCCACTGGTTAGCGGCGAAGTCCGCGGTCCAGACCACGTCCAGCGCCATGACATCGTAGTCAGAGTTGCCCGCCTGCAGGGACTGCACGAGGGTCTCGCGCTGTGCGTCGGCCTCGCCGGCGAGCTCCTTGAGCTCGACCTTCTCATCTGGGTGCTCGGCGTTCCATGCCTCGATGATGGGCGTGATCTTGTCGGTATCGTTCTTGCCCATGGCAAAGGTGATGGGGCCGCGGCCGTCACCATCCGTCGAGGCGGCATCGGAGCCAGTGCTTGACGACGATCCCTCGTCGCTCGACGAGCAACCCGCCAAGGTCAGAGCAAGGGCAGCGGTGGTAACGACTACGCCGCGGCGGACAGAGCGCAGCGAGCTAGGGAGAAACGGCTTCTTCATGGAGTATTCACCTTTCGGAAAACTTCTGGTGACTTCAAAATAGGGGATCACCCCCACAGTGCACGTGGTTTTGACGTTTAATTCACTCAAAATGGGGGTAAAACTACCCCTGATTCTTCTTAAACCTCGATGCGCTGTCCGGTTTCAGGATCGAAGCGGTGCGCCTCCCGGGGGTTGAAGGTGAGGACGACGTTGTCCCCGCGCTGTGGAACGTTATCGCTCGCGCGGGCAACGAAGCGCTGCTCACCCACCATGACGTAGACGAAGGACTCGGAGCCTAGCTCTTCTACGAATTCCACGGTGCCTTGGAAGCCCACCGGTCCCTTGTTGATGAACATCTTCTCTGGGCGAACGCCAACGCGGCCACCGTTGTAGTCAAAGATGTTCATCGCGGGGGAGCCGATGAAGCCGGCGACGAATTCGTTAGCGGGGGAGTCGTACAGCTCGCGCGGCGGTGCAACCTGCTGCAGGACACCGTCCTTGAGCACGGCGACGCGGTCTCCCATGGTCATGGCCTCCACCTGGTCGTGGGTGACGTAGACGGTGGTGGTGCCGAGGCGCTGCTGGAGGCTGGCCAGCTCCGCACGGGTTTGCACGCGCAGCTTGGCATCCAGGTTAGATAGCGGCTCATCCATGAGGAATGCCTTGGGCTCGCGCACGATGGCGCGGCCCATGGCGACGCGCTGGCGCTGGCCACCGGATAGATCCTTCGGCTTACGCTCCAGGTACTCCGTTAACCCTAGAGTCTTCGCGGCTTCCTCTACCTTGGCTTTGATTTCAGCCTTGGGCATCTTGGCCAGCTTGAGGGCGAAGCCCATGTTCTGGGCCACGGTGAGGTGCGGGTAGAGGGCGTAGTTCTGGAAGACCATGGCGATATCGCGCTCGCCGGGCTCGAGCCCCGTGACGTCTTTGCCATCGATGAGGATGCGGCCGCTGGAGACCGGTTCAAGTCCTGCGAGGGCGCGCAGGGTAGTGGACTTACCGCAGCCGGACGGGCCGACGAGGACTAGAAACTCGCCATCCGCGATCTCGAGATTGAGGTCTTTGACCGTGGGGTTCTCGGCGCGGGGATAGGTGATGCCGACGTTCTCAAAAGTGACCTTTGCCATGCACATACACTAGCACCCGCTGCGGACACAGTGCGCGTGGTCGAGTACTAACGGCGGGTAGGGTTGGCAGTATGACAGCTCTAAATCTTGACCGCATCCGCGAAGCTCTCGATGGTGATTTTTCCGTCATCGATTACACCGAGTCCACTGGCTCGACCAATACCGATCTCATGGAGGCGGAGAAGGTTGCTGATGGTACCGTGCTGCTCGCCAATGAGCAGGTTGCCGGTAAGGGCCGCTTGGGCCGTCAGTGGGTAAGCCCGGCTGGATCCCAGCTCATTTTCTCCGTGCTTATCCTTCCGGATTCGCTCGACCACCTGGGCACCCTGCCTCTAGCCGCAGGTTTGGCCGTGACTGATTCTGTAGAGGGAGCGGTACTCAAGTGGCCGAATGACGTGCAGATCGACGGCAAGAAGCTCTGCGGCATCCTCGCGGAGGCCGGCCCAGTGGGGGAGGCTTTTAAGTCGGCCCCGAAGACTGAGGTTTCCAAGACCGAAATCAATAAGGCCGAGGTGAACAAAGCGGAGCTGAATAAGGCTGAGGTGAACAAGGCCGAAATCAACAAAGCTGAAGTAAACAAAGCTGAAATCGCCCCCAAAACCCAGTCTGCGAACCCGCCTTCAGCCCGCGTAGTCGTGGGCATGGGCATCAACGTCACCCTGACCCGCGAGGAACTGCCCATCGAGGCCGCAACCTCTCTCGCGCTCGAGGGGCTTGATACCGACCGCACCGAGCTGGCCATCACCGTGCTGAAGAACCTGCGCCACCGCATCACCCAATGGGAGAAGCAGGATCCGCAGCTCATGGCTGATTACCGCAAGGTTTGTTCTTCGATTGGTCAGGAAGTCCGCCTCGAAGCCCCGACGGGCGATGTGACCGGCACTGTTGAGGGCGTGGCGGACGACGGCCGCATCAACGTCGGCGGTGAGTACTACTCCGCGGGTGATGTCATCCACCTGCGCCCAGCTGGTCAGTAGCGAGTTGGGAGTGCGTGCTTTTTGGAAGGATCGAAAGGTGCTTTAAAAGGGCACGCCGGAGCGAAAGATCACATTGGAAAACGGCGTTGTTGACCCAGTGCGCACCACGAAAGAGGCGTCGGCGACTTGACGTTTGAGCTCCTCGTGCGCGACTTCCGTAAGTGGGATGCTGGGAAGCAGCGTCCGAACCTCTGGCGGAGTGGAATCCGCAATCGTGGCTGCCTCTACTACCACTTCGGTGAGTAACGCGGAAAGCGTATCGCCGAAGGAAGGGATGCCAAAGGTTAACGTCAAATCAATAACTGTCACATCCTGCGGTATGGGAAGCCCGCAATCCGCGATAACAAAAGTATCGGTGTGCCCAAGGCGCGCAACGGCGCTGGCGAGTGCAGGGTTGAGGATTCCAGATTTACGCATTGTCCACCTCCGGTAAGCGTGAAGAAGTAGTTGGGTAAGAAGGCTGTGCTCCATTGCCGGTTGTAGCGAAAGCTCCGACGCGGGCAGCGAATGAGGCCGCATCGATGAGTGAGTCGCCCTGCAAGAGTCGGGAGCACAACGCGCCAGCGAAGGCGTCGCCAGCACCGGTGGTATCTATGGTGGTCACGCGTGGGGTAGGTATATCCGTGCCGCCTTCTGGGGTGGCTACGTACGCTCCACGCGCGCCAAGGGTTAAGACTACGGAGCGGAAGCCAGCCTCAATAAGTCGGTGAGCAAGCTCGTGAGGGGTGCCATCGGAGGGAAGACCGAGCTGCTCCAAAATGAGACCAGCCTCGTGCTCATTGGCAAGAAGCGGATTGGCTTGCAGCAGGCTTTCACGGTCGACTTGGACAACAGGGGCGAGGTTAACCACGACGCGTCCATTGCTGTGTTCTACTGCGGCTTGAAAACCGGAAGCAGGGATTTCACCTTGTAGGAGAACAATGTCGGCATCGGCGATGGTGGAGGCGCGAGCGGCGACAAAATCTGAGTCGACTTGAGCATTAGCGCCGGGGGAAATGACGATGGTGTTCTCGCCGTCGGCGGAAACAGTGATGACAGCGAGGCCAGTATTGGTGTCTACCTGCTCTACTGCACTGAGATCGATACCCGAGGTCCGCATGTAATGCATAGCGGGTTCCGCATAGGGATCAGACCCTACGGCGCCAACGAAAGCGACATGCGCACCAAGTTGGGCCGCGGCCACTGCCTGGTTTGCGCCCTTGCCCCCGGCTAGGATTTCACCGCCAGAACCCAGCAGGGTCTCTCCGGGCTGAGGGTGGCGCTCGGCGTGGACGATGAGATCGGCATTGATAGAACCGACGACAGTTAACTTGCTCATTGGAATTCCTCTACGTTGTCGCGGGTAACGGTGATGACTTCTACGGGGACAGATTTCTGTGCCTTTTCACCATGCAGGAGTTGTGCGGCTTGCTCGATGGCGCGGGCACCGAGCTCGGCTGGTTGCTGAGCGATAGTAGCTTCCAGCTTGCCGTCCTTGACAGCCTTAAGTCCGTCGAAAGTACCGTCAAAGGCCACGATCTTGACCTCGGAACCAGCGCGCGATCCCAGGGCTTCGACGGCGCCAAGGGCCATTTCATCGTTCTCCGCAAAGATGGCCTTGATGTTCGGGTTGGCTTGCAAAAGGTTGGTGGCTACATTGAGTCCCTCTGTACGATCAAAATTTGCTGACTGTTTAGCAACCACCTTGATGCCCGGGTACTTGGCAATCTGTGACTCGAAACCCTTGCCACGTTCGCGCGAGGCCGACGTACCTGCGGTGCCCTGCAGGATGAGGATGTCACCTTCTTCGCCGATGGATTTGGCCAGCTGATCTGCTGCTTGGGCACCGCCGGCGACATTGTCGGAGGCAACCATGGAATCCAAATCTACGCCGTTAACGTCGCGGTCTACACCGACCACAGGGACACCATTGTTCTTGATTCCGCGTACTGCCGGAGCTACAGCATCGGAGTCTGTGGGGTTAACAACCACTACTTTCGCGCCCATCGACGTAGCGTTGCCGAGTTGATTGACTTGCTGAGCAGGATCATCCGAGGCGTCTTGGATATCGAGGGGGACTCCGAGTTCTTTGGCCTTGTCCTGTGCGCCATGGCGTAGCTCAACGAAGAAGGGGTTTGTCTGGGTTGATAGCGCAAGAGTTATGCGCTGACGGTCTTCCTCAGAGCGGTTGCATGAGACCAAACCCAATGCGACAACGGCAACGAGAACTGCAGAAATGATCTTTTTCATGAGGCGCTCCTTAGTTGGCCGTCTTATTGCGGAAGACGTCGAAGCCCACGGCCAACGCGATGACTAAACCGATGACGATTTGCTGCCAGAAGGAGGAAACATTGAGGAGGTTGAGGCCGTTTCGGATGACAGCCAGCAAAATAGCGCCAACCAGAGTCCCCGTTGCTTTGCCTTGTCCACCAGACAGCGAGGCACCACCGATGACGACTGCGGCGATGGCATCCAGCTCATAACCGGTGCCTGCTTGCGGTTGCGCAGATTCGAGTCGGCCCGCCATAACCATGCCTGCCCACGCTGCGAAGAACCCAGAAAGCGCGAAAACTGCGATCTGGATGCGCTTGACTGGGAGACCGGAGAGGCGAGCTGCTTCGAGATTTCCTCCGATCGCGTACATGGAACGACCGAGCACAGTGCGCTCGAGGATGAACCAACAGAGGAGCCCAGCGATCACCATCATGATGATGGGCACGGGGAGGCCGGCGACGTCGCTGCCAAAGAAGTTGACCGAAGGCGCGGTCTCAATGGGAGAGCCTTGCGAGATGACGAGGGTTAGGCCACGCGCAATAGACATCATTGCCAGTGTTGCAATGAAGGAGGGAATCTTTCCCCACGCAGTGGCCATTCCACAGATAGCGCCCGCCAAGGCACCCACACCGAGACCAATGAGGAGAGTCAGCCAGCCCGGAAGCCCAGCAGTGGAGAACATATAGGCCGACACCATAGCGCCAAGTGCGGCTACAGAACCGACAGAAAGGTCGATTCCCGCGGTAACAATAACGAAGGTCATGCCGAAAGCCAGGATGGCCACGGTGGCTGCCTGGATGCCTACATTAAGTAGATTCGTTACGGTTAAAAAATACGGGGTGGCGATGAAAAGCGCTATGCACAGCGCGATGAGGCCGACGAGAGCGCCATTGTTCAGAGCCCAGTTGGTTACACGATTCTTGGTCATAATTAATCCTTGGGGTCGTGGCTAGCGGAGTTAGTAGCGGCAGCGGAGGTTGCTGAAGTTACGTTGGCTACGGCGAGGGTCATGACCTCGTCTTGAGTGGAGTCTTTTGGCAGTTGCCCGGCAAGTTGGCCCCCCGACATGACGAGGATCCGGTCAGACATTCCAAGTACCTCTGGTAGATCAGAGGAAGCCATGAGGACCGCGCCGCCGGCAGCCGTAACCTCGTTAATGATGTTGTAGATTTCGACCTTGGCGCCTACGTCGACGCCGCGGGTTGGCTCATCGAGTAAGAGAACTTTTGAGTTGGCGAGGACCCACCGGCCGAAGACTGCCTTTTGCTGGTTTCCGCCGGAGAGATTGCGGATAGCCTGGTCAAGCCCGGACATACGTATACGAAGTTTTTCTGCCACTTCTCCCGCACGCCGATGTTGGCCAGAACGGTCCGCAATCCCAGCTCTAGCGGTGGGGTAGAGCGTCGCGAAACCGAGATTGTCTGCTACCGAAGCATCCAGGACTAGCGCCTGTGCTTTCCGGTCCTCGGGGATATGTCCCACTCCGGCGCGAATTGCGGCGCCGATGTCGCCGCCTCGAAGTTCTTGGCCATTCACACGAATGGATCCTGAATCGTAGGTGTCTGCGCCAGCGATGGCACGAATGATCTCCGTGCGGCCAGCGCCGACAAGTCCGGCGAGACCGACAACTTCGCCGGAGTGGACCTCGAAGGAGATGTCCTGAAACGAACCTTGCGTAGTCAGGCCTGCAACTTCAAGCAAGACATCGCCGGGCTCGGGCGGGGTGTCGCGCGGGTACTGGTTTTCGATACTGCGACCGACCATCAGCCGGACCAGTTCATCCTCATCTGTATCGGAAGGGACCTCGGCGATGAAGGCACCATCGCGCAGTACACAAATGGTCTCCGCGATCCGTGCCAGTTCATCCAGGTGGTGGCTGATAAACACCATCGCCACGCCTTTTGCTTTGAGACCTTCGAGAACTGTAAAGAGCGCATCGACTTCTTTGCCGGTCAACGCGGCTGTGGGTTCATCCAAGATAAGGATGCGCGCATTCATGGAAAGGGCTTTGGCGATCTCAACCAGCTGCTGCTTGGCGACGCCCAACTCACCCACCGGAGTATCCAAGTCAACATCAAGTCCGATGAGGTGTAGGGCTGCTTGTGCTTGAGCCTTGAGATGCTTGCGGTTGACAAGTCCGTAGCGTTGCGGAGTGCGACCGAGCACAATGTTTTCAGCTACCGACATAGTCGGCACCAAGTTGAGTTCTTGGTGAATAGTGGCGATACCGAGGGCCTCGGAGGCCTTAGTATCGGGGATTCTAACTTCTTTGCCATCTACTAGTATGCGGCCAGAGTCCGGTTCGTGTACGCCCGCAATCATTTTGATGAGCGTGGACTTACCGGCGCCGTTTTCGCCCAAAAGGGCTTGAACTTGGCCTCGCCGAACGTTGAGGTCGACCCCTTTAATGACATCAACGGGGCCGAAGGACTTGGTTACGCCTTCAAGTTTTAGGACGGTTTCACTCATGTGAGTTCTCCAGGGAATCGGTAGGCGGTGGACATTCGTGGGATATAGCGGGTATCGATGACCGTCGATTCGGGCTGCCGCTTGTTATCAATTGCGTCAACCAAGCGAGCGGTAGCTTCTTCTCCCATGCGCGTAACGTTCTGGTCTATGACAGAGATTGGCGCTGGTTGGAAACGTAAAAAGATGAAGTCATCGAAGCCAACTAGTGCGATTTCTTCACCAATTCTTTTGCCAGCGTTATGGCAAGCTTCTAGCGCGCCTGCGGTCATCATGGAATCGCCTGCGACTATGGCTGTGACGCCTTCTTGAAGAAGCGCGATGGCGCCCTTGTATCCAGATCGGTGGCGGAAGCTGCCGTGATGGATGTGGATATCCATTCCGGTTGTTGCGTCCTTGAATGCGTTGAGGCGCTCGCGTCCGGTGGACGTTTCTTGGGGGCCAGAGAGATACCCAATTGACGTGTGTCCCTTGCTCTTGAGCTGGGCCACGGCCGCATGTATCCCGGTAATTGGGTTTGAGACCACGGCTGGGAGGTTTTTAAGAGAACGATCGATGAGTATCAGTGGGCGAGATTCCGCCGCGCGCTGCAGTGCATCTTCTGCACCTTCGAGCGGGACACTGATGATTCCGTCTACCTGGCGTTGGGAGAGGGTGTCGAGGGCCTTGGTTAGGCGCTCTGGGTCTTCTCCGCAACTGGTAATTATGGTCGAGAGTTTGCGCTTATTCGCTTCTTCTTCCACTGCAGCGGCCATGGCAGCAAAATAGGCATTGTCCAAGTTGGGGATGATAAGCCCTATGGCGTCGGACCGAGAGTTTCTCAAGGCTCGTGCCTGAGCGTTGGGCAAATAATTGAGCTGTTGCGCAATGCTCATTACCTTTGCCCGTGTTTTCTCGGAGATAGCAGGATTTCCGGCAAGGGAACGCGAGGCGGTGGAAACTGAAACCCCGGCCGCAGCGGCAATATCTTTTAATGTGGCTCCAGTCATGAAATCCTCCTTCCTGTGGCCTCTAGTGCAATCGATTGCATAGGTGTTTCTCAACCTACTGCCGGCCTTTCCCGCTGTCAAGGGTTTTGTGTCGTGCGCTAGTCGTCGTGCGCTAGTCGTGAGGTCTAGAAATTTCCGTGCACTGGCCCTTTCTGGGAGGAGAGGTAACTCCGGCGGAACGCGCTAGATTGCCGCATATCCCGCATGGCGCTTTTCGCAAGGCGTCTGTCAGAAGGCATTAGTCAAAAGGCGTCTTTACTCCCAAAGACGCCTTTTGCAGGCCGACAGATGGTGTTTTCAGGGGCAAGGACGCCTTTCGACTGATGCCTGTGCGATGCCGCGCCGGGCCGCCGGATTGCCGAGGCTAGGAGGCGGTCACCCCTCACGCTCGGGTAGCGGGGGAGGACCGTGGAACGAGTGGGAAGGTAGGTACCATGTGCCCCATGAACCTCATGCAGATGGGCCGCGGCGAGGTTGTGCGCGCGGACATGACCGCCCCGTTTCGGACGCTGCTCTTTCCTTTTTTAGAGCTCGTCGTCGTCACGGGTGTGTGCTGGATTGCCATCGGCTGGTGTGACTATAACGGCATTGACCTGTCGATTCGCAATGGTTTAGTAGCTATATGGGCCCTGCTTGCTGCCTGGCGCTTCATCTTTCCCTTGGTGAAAGCCCGCCGCAAGCGCTTCATTGTGACCAACCTGCGTGTCATCGCCCGCGAGGGCAAGCGCGTTGATTCGATCCCGCTCACCGATATTCGTGGTGCGCGTCGCCGCCGCGGCGGGATTTCGCTGGCACTCCACGGCTATGAGAAGCCGATGTATTTTCCGTCCATCCCTAAAGCCAAGTACGTCGAGGACATCCTCAACGAGCAACCGGTCTGGGGTTAGTCCTTAATCTCCGTCGTGTGTAGCTGCTGGTCTAGGTCATCGGGGGCCAGGTTGGCGGAGCGGAACTCGTGGGTCAGTGGCAGGTGCAGGTCGAGGTCCGTTCCGGGGCAGAGCTCAATGGTGGCCTCATCGACCGTGTAGTCCAGCACGTGTCCGCCGGAGGTGCGCTCGGCGTCGATAAAGTGTACGTGGCATCCGGGGACTGAAATACCCTTCTCAAAGACCGGGGTGCGGAAACCGCCGATGACGCCTTCAACGTCGTTAAAGCGCAGCTCCTTATCGCCGCCCACTGCCTGCGCCATCGGCGGATAAGGCTTGCTCTGCTTGACCACCGTGCGGGTGACCACATTGCTGAAACGCCCAGAGATACGCACCGCGTACATGTAGTTGGCGGAAGGCTCCACCTCATCGATGAAGGCCGATAGCTCCTCGCGCTTTAATCCCTTGGGCGCGGCCACCTTAATACGGGGGACAAAGTTCGTGGCTACCGCGAAGGGGGTTCCCTGGTCCAAGTCAGCCACCGTCGCGGTTCCATCACCGCGCAGCTGGTAGCACACGCCGTCGAGGATAATCATCTCTCCGTCCAGCGCATCGAAGGTGCCGATGCCGAAATTGCCCTTGCCCAAGAGCTCGCCGATGGTCATTTCGCCGTCGTAAATGCCATCCAACAGCGCGGTCATGAGGGAGTTCTGAAAGATGGTATGCCGGACGATCATGGCCCCAAGGCTAGTATTGAAAGAGTGAGTGAACAACACAAACCCCTCGTTACTGTTTATGGAGACGGCCAGCTTGCACGCATGATGCAGCCGGCCGCCGCGGAGCTCGACATCCACCTGCGCGTGCTGGCCTCCGCGCCAGACAAGTCCGCCGCCCAGGTGATCCCGGACGTCGTTCTCGGTGACTACCACAATCTCAACGTGCTCACCGCCGCTGCGGAAGGCGCGGACGCGATTACTTTTGAGCACGAGCACGTCCCCACGGAGCACGTCCAGGCGCTCATCGCCGACGGTCTCAACGTCCAGCCCCAGCCTTCCGCCCTCCTCAACGCGCAGGACAAGCTGCTCATGCGCCAGAAGCTGGCCGAGCTGGGCGCCCCGGTGCCACGCTTTGCTGCTATCGACTCGGTGGAGGATGCGCGGGATTTTGCCGCGCTTGTCGACGATCACGTGTGCCTCAAAGCCCGCCGCGGCGGCTACGACGGCCATGGCGTGTGGTTCCCCTCTGCGGAGGAGCTGGAGCCGCTGGTAGAAGAACTTCTCGCGGCAGGCACCCCGCTGATGGCTGAGGAAAAAGTGGCCCTTACCCGCGAGCTGTCCGTGCTCGTCGCCCGCCGCCCCTCCGGCGAAGTGAAGGCTTGGCCGGTCACCGAGTCCGTGCAACGAGATGGTATCTGTGCAGAAGCGTTCGCACCCGCCCCGAACCTGTCCCCGGAGTTGGCAGAGCGTGCCATGCAGGTAGGCATCAAGGTAGCTACCGAGCTCGGCGTGACTGGCGTGCTTGCAGTGGAGCTCTTCGCCTTTGCGACGAAGCAAGACGCCGGCTCCATCATTGCGTCCGCCTCCGGTGCGCCGGGAGTATGCGTGGCAGAAGACATCGCCGTCAACGAGCTGGCGATGCGCCCACACAACACCGGCCACTGGACCCAGGATGGTTGCGTGACCTCCCAGTTCGAGCAGCACTTGCGCGCCGTGCTGGACCTGCCGCTCGGCTCCACCGCAGCCCTAGCGCCGGTCACCGTCATGACCAATGTGCTGGGTGCCGAAGAAGATCCGCAGATGCCCATGCCGCAGCGCGTCCGTGAAGTCATGGAGCGCTACCCAGAGGCGAAGGTCCACCTCTATGGCAAGGACCACCAGCCGGGCCGCAAGATCGGCCACGTCAACGTCGTCGGTGAGGATGTGGAGGAAACCCGCCGCATCGCTCACGATGCTGCCCACTTCCTCGTCCACGCGCAGTGGGCTTAAGCCCGCAGCGAGCTTAAGCCTTAGTAAAGAAGGAGATTTTTCATGGAACCTCTCGTCGGCCTGATCATGGGATCCGATTCCGACTGGCCCACCGTCAAGCCCGCCGCCGAGGTGCTCGCCGAGTTCGGCGTGCCCTTCGAGGTGGGCGTCGTCAGCGCGCACCGCACCCCAGAAAAGATGCTGGCTTATGCCAAGTCTGCCCACGAGCGCGGGCTTAAAGCCATCATCGCTTGTGCCGGTGGTGCGGCCCACCTGCCGGGCATGGTTGCCGCGGCCACGCCGCTGCCGGTCATCGGCATCCCGCGCGCGCTGAAGGATCTCGATGGTCTCGATTCGCTGCTTTCCATCGTGCAGATGCCGGGTGGCGTTCCGGTGGCCACCGTATCCATCGGTGGTGCCAAGAACGCCGGCTTGCTCGCCGTGCGCATCCTCTCCGCGGGCGACCCAGCCCTCGTGGAGAAGATGGCGGCCTACCAGGAGAACATGGCCGCCGAGGTAGAGAAGAAGGACGAGAACCTGCGTTCCCAGCTCCTCGGCGAATAAAGCGGGAAGTCGACCGGGGAGATTGATCTTAAGAGCCGACTACGCACATACTCATGCTGACCAGTATGCACGCTAAGCTAGCGGGCATGCAGTTTCCGCTTCTGGTGTTGGGCGCGCGCGTGGAGGGCGGCGAGCCGGGCTCGCTGCTGCGCAGCCGCTTGGACCGCGCGGTGGTGATGGCGCGCGTGCTGCCGGAGGAGCCGATCATCGTATCCGGTTACGGGGAAGCGGAGCCGATGGCGCGCTACCTCATCGAGCGGGGCGTTAATCCGGAGCGGATTCGCCTCGAACCACTCGCTACGAGCACCAACGAGAATCTTGAGCGCGCACATGCGCTGTGCCCGGACTATAGCTACTTCCGCGTTGTGACCAATGACTTCCACGTGCTGCGCACCCGCATGTGGGCCTGGCACCTGGGGATTCGGGTCCGCATGCACGGCATTGGCACCCCGCGGAAAGACCGCCCGTGGAATTACGTGCGCGAGGTAGTGGCGACTCCGCATTCGCTGCTGCGTATCGTGTGGCGGCGGGTGGTCGCTAGGCGCCGAAGAAAATGAGCACGAGGGCAATGAGCCAAATGACAAACCAGTGGCGCTTCTGTGGCGCGGTCGGGTTGGCTTTCTGCTGCAGCGTTTTGATGAAGTACCACGCGCCGGGCAAAGCGAAGCCGAGGCCGAAGGCTATGTCGCCATCGGTAATCGCGGTGAAACCTACCAAGAATGAGAACAGGCTGAGCAGGCCCTTGAAGACGGAAAAGCGGTGAACCTTGCCGCCCGTTGAGTGCTGCTCGAGGGAATAGTCCTGCAGCGGGGCCGGGGCGTATGCGCGCTCAGACTCGGCAAAAGGCTCAGCAAAAGGATCCGCGAAAGGCGTCACAGGCGGAGTCGCAGAAGGCGCCGCATACGCCTCACGCGCGGGCTCCGCGAAGGGGTTCGCTCCACGGCCGCTGAAAGGCTTGGCCGGTTCCTCGAAAGGATTGGAGTCAAAGGGATTGCTCATGCGATTTACCCTAGGCCACCAGTGCACCGAACCCCGAATTAGAGCTTGGCCAGTGCCTTCGTGATGCCCTCTTTCAGCGTCGCTCGCGACTGCTTCATCGGATGCGCAATCGCGCGCAGGCCCATGTACGCAATCTGGTCCGCCGCGCGGTTCAGCGGGTCACCCGCATGCCCCATCACGCGGCGAATGGTCACCTCGCAGACTCCCTCCACGTCGTGCCATGCCTGCTGGAAGCGCGAGCGCGAGCCTGAGGAGAGCCCCCGCCACACGCCGCGGGAGCGCATCGCCTTTGAGCCCTTCGTCCGAATCTGCTCCACCGCCTCCAAGGCGGCGACGGAGTCCGACTCGATGATCGCCTTGGTTGCGCCAACCTTGAGCAGGTACTTCAGTGCGAGCGTCAAGGATTCGAGTTCAAGCTCATCGGTGCTGGCCGTCGTCTTGCGCGTGCGCAACCGGTAGTCGCCATTGCTGGCCACGAAGCACATCGAGCCCTTAAACACCGTGTCCGAGGAGGCATCCGTGGCGATGCGCACGGTAGCGTCCTCCGGCCAGGAGGAGGCCGTCGAGAAGTTCGGCCACCAGTGCGCCTTTGGCGTCTCTACCTTTACCACCTGCTTTTTACGCGGGGCCTCGCCTTCTTTCTTCGCGCGGCGCGCGGTGATTCCGGCCTGCTTGCGGCGTACGGAGCTAGCGCTTTTCGACGCCCTATTCTCCTCCGCAAAACTCCCTGTCACGGTATAGCCGCGTTCCTCCAGGGCGGCGCGCAGTGCCGCTTGTCGGCGCCCAGTGACGATCCATTTGCGCCCTCGGATATTTTTCGTGGCCTTCTCCAGCTCGCGGACGGCTACCTCAACGATATCGCCTTTCATGATCTGGCCCTTGCGCACGAAGCGCGTTTTCTTGGTGTTGACGGCGATGACCCAGCCGTCAATCGTGCCGTTCTCGGCGGAATCCCAGCGCTCATCCCACAGCGCAATAGCCACGTGCACGGGTGCTGAGATCATGTGCTTAGTGATCTTGCGCGTGCCGTAGGTGCGCGACTGCGTGCCCGTCAGGGCGGAGAGCTCGAGTGGTTCCATAGCCCTACTAGTAAACCATTTCAGTACTTTTCTGTAACGCTCGGCTGTCTGATGCAACATACTCAGTGAGCCCACGAACTATATGGAGTTATTTAGTGTCTGTCCTTACCTTGCCTGGTTCGCGCAAGCGGGAATTCTCCCGCCTGTTTCGCGAGCATTACCCGGCGGTGCTGGCCTATTTGCGCCGTCGCGTCCCACCGAGTCACGCGGAAGAGCTGGCGGCCGACGTTTTCGAGCGGGCGTGGGCCGGCTTCGACTCGTTGCGTGGCACGCCGCTGCCGTGGCTGTATGGCATCGCCCGCAACGTGATGCGCGAGTTCTACCGCACCCGCCGGGAGACGGAGAACCTCGACGACCATGAGCTGGAATCTTATGCCGGCTATGACGCTGTCGATGCCAACCTCGATATCACGCGCGCGCTGATGCAGCTCTCGCACGCCGAGCGCGAAATTCTCACTCTCCACGCCTGGGAGGGCCTCGACCACCCTGATATCGCCGAGGTCCTCGGCATTTCCCGCAATAACGTGCGCGTTCGACTGCACCGCGCGCGTACCCACCTTTCCGAACTCACAGGAGAAACCGATGTCTAACTCTCTCGACAAACTCCGCGCCGCCAACCCCGTTCCCGACACCGCGCTTGACGACGCCTCCCTCACCCGCTCCGAAGACACCCTCGCAAAGATCACGAAGGGCCGCCCCACGTGGACCATTGCGGCGGCGTCCGTCGCGGTGCTTGCGCTCATCGGCGGTGCCTTCCCGCTGCTCAATCACTCGGAGCCCGTGGCCTCGGCTGCGGAGATCCTGACCCAGGCCGGCGAAGCTGCAGCCACTCAGCCCGATGCCGTGGATAAAGGCGTGACCGCGAAGGAATACATGAAGCGCGTCGATACGCTTGGTGATGCCACGGCAATCACCGAATATGCGGTGGATGCTGGCGGTGCCGTGGAGGTGTCCTCGCAGGGCGAGGTGCCGGGCTTCGATCCGCAGCCTTCCATCAACCCGGAGGACCTCGTCGTTGCGACGGATCGTGCTGGGCTGGAAAAGCTGGCGGATTCCGCCCCGAATCGCGCGCTAGGCGCGTTGGAGCTGCTGCTCCAGCCGGGACTGAGTAGCGAGCAGCAGAAGATCGCCTATGACATGCTGGCGGACGCGGACGGCAATGAGGTCGGCACCGTTGAGGGCGAAGGCGAGGACCAGCTGGTCACCGTGATTCGCGATTCCGACCGCGTCTCCTTCTCCGTCCTGCCCGCCACCGGCCAGTTGGTGCGCGTGGTTGGACTCGTAGGCCCAGACGTGGAAACCACCATCGATGCCACGGCCATTTTGGACTGTGTCTCCGTCACGGGCCTGGAGGGCCCGGACCGCATCTCGCTGGCCTGTGCGGATAATAACTACTTGGTCAACCAGCTTGAATGGCAGCACTGGGGCGCGGATGCCGCGGAGGCAGACGGCGTGGCCATCGAGAATAACTGCGACCCCAACTGCGCGGAGGGCGAGTTTAGCGAGGACCGAGTGAAGGTGGTCGTCGACAAGCGCGTGGCCTGCGGCTACCACGCCGAGGTCTACTCTCGCGTGCGCGTGCAGTACCCGGATGGGCGCGAGGAAGAGCAGCAGATTGGCTGCGCGCCCTAGGTAAGTTGGCGCAGGGCGAACTGGCCGTACATCTCTCCTAAAGCCTCGGCGGTGTAATCACCGTCGGGGCTAAACCATTGGGCCACACCGATGCCCATATCGATGAGCGCCCAGCAGGCGATTTTGAGGTTCTCCGCATGGAAGTCACCCTCGTTGACCACGGCCATCCAGCGCGCGACATAGTCACGGCGCAGCTGCAGGACGACGGACTTGTGGGGCTCTTCGAGGTTGGTGAGCTCGTTGTTGACCACGCGGACGCGCCGGGCGTGGGTGGCGTGGTAGATGACGTGGGCTTTCATGGTGGCGACGAGCTTGTCGCGGGGATCGCCGAGCCCGGCGAGGCAGGCGGCGTTGGCGCGGAGGAGATCCTCCATGGCGGTGATGGTGACTTCGGCGAGGAGTTCCTGCTTAGAGGAGAAGTGGTTGTACAGGCTGGAGGCGCGCATGCCGACGGCCTTGGCGATGTCCTCCATGCCCGTGGCGTGGTAGCCGCGCTGGTCGAAGAGGTCGAGCGCGGCGGCGGCGATTTGGTCGCGACGTTTCTGGTTGGCCACGGTGGGGCGTCCTCCTGTTCTAGCTAATGGTGGTTAGTGTACAGGGCAACTGCTTGACAGGTGCCGAGATTCACGTCACAATTGTGGCTAATCGCCATTCGTATTACCTGGAGAAGCAACCATGTCCCACAACCTCTTCGAGCGCACCACTGATTTCCTCGGCGTCTTTGACGACCTCTCTGAGGCCGATGCTGCTGGCTGGAAACGTGCTGCTCAGTTCCGTGAGTACTCCGACCCGGTGATCAACAAGCACTGGCAAGCTTCCGAGTATCCGCTGGACCTGGTGGAGCGTTTGGGTTCTTTGGACGTGATGACGGACGGGCTGGCTGTGGAAGGCCACGAGCAGATGTCCACGCTCGGTGCTGGTTTGGCGCTCATGGAAATCACGCGTGCGGATGCCTCGATGGGCACCGTTATTGCGGTCCAGGCGGGGTTGGCCATGCGTTCTATTGCCATGTTGGGCTCGGAGGAACAGAAGGCTTCGTACTTGCCGCAGATGGCTAACTGCTCGCTGCTCGGCGCATTCGGCCTGACCGAGCCCGCGCACGGATCGGACTCCATCGCTTTGGAAACTACCGCGGTTCGCGATGGCGACGAGTGGGTCCTCAACGGCGAAAAGAAGTGGATTGGCAACGGCGCTTCCGGCGGCATCACCATCATTTACGCCCGCATGGAAGACGGCAACGTCGGCGGCTTCATCGTTCCGCAGGACAGTGCCGGCTACTCCGCCACCGTGATTGAGGGCAAGCTCTCCCTGCGGGCTATCCACCAGGCGCACATCACGTTGACCGATTGCCGCATTCCCGCCGCCAACCAGCTTCCGGGCTGCCGCAGCTTCAAGGACGTCTCCCGCGTACTCACCGCGACACGCATTGGTGTGTCCTGGATGGCACTTGGCTCCGCGGTGGCCTGCTACGAGATTGCTCGTTCTTATGTGCTGGAGCGCGTCCAATTTGGTCGTGAGCTGGCCAAGGCGCAGATTATTCAACAGCGTTTGGCCAATATGGTGCTCGACTTGAGCCAGATGATGCTGACCTGCCGCGAGGTCTCCCAGCGCGAGGAAGCTGGCACCTTGGCCCCGGAGCAAGCCTCGGCGGCCAAACTCCACAACACGCGTGCCGCGCGGCGCATCGCCGCTGACGCCCGCGACATGCTCGGTGGAGTCGGCATCCTGCTGGAAAACGATATCGCTCGCCACTTCGCGGACATTGAGGCCATGCACACCTACGAGGGCACCGACACTGTGCAGTCCCTCATCATGGGCAAGAAGATTACGGGCTTCTCGGCCTATAAGTAACCAGCCGGCCGGGGATGTGGAAAGGCTCGCTTGGTGGTCCTTCTAGTTTGGTCCTCTTACTTTGGTCCCTTTGCCCTCGATCGGCGCCTGCCTTTGAGTTGTGAACATCCCCCTGTTTGACGTGGTTGTTACTTTACGCGCTCGATGTCTCGGGCGCTAGGGTTTGCCGTTGTTGATTTCTACCGTTTTAGGTGGTGGCTTGTAGACGGATTTCCGGGGTCTGGGTCTGCGGTGCGGGTGCGTCGCGTAGTAGACGGTTTCCTTTGCTCGGCGATGTTCAAGGATGTCACGCCACGTGCCTGAATACACTTCACTAGGTGTGTATCCATTCAGCCCGCTGTGGCGGTCACGGTTATTGTATTCGTCGATAATCCTGCCGATGACTTTCTGCGCATGCTGGATATCATCATAGGTTTCTAACGCATAGCGGTGATGCTTGATTGTGCGATGTGATGACTCTTCAAATGGGTTGTCATTCGAAACATTCGGCCGAATTAATGACAGCTGCACGCCGTGTTCATCCAGCATGTCCTTCATCATGTGTGAGGTCATGACTTTGCCGTTGTCGGTGTGTACGACTTCAACGCTGTGACTGTTGAGCTCCTGGTCAGCAATGACTTGTTCAATCAGGCGTGTAGCGATGGTCTTTTCCTGTCGGTGTTGGACAGTCCATCCCACAACCTTGCGCGAGTACAAATCCAACGCTGTGTAAAGATGAAAGCCTTTAGCTGGCATGTACTATATATGATAGGTGCTGTTGCAAAGTTGGGCGGAGAGCCGAGACGACCCAGTTTCTCATTTCCTGATGGCCGCTGCGTGCTGGCGTTCTCGGGCCGTCTCGAAGACCCGGTTGACGATCACCGCGTCCGGATTGGGGTGCCCATAAGCAAACATCGTGCCCTGACCTTTCCGTAATGAATGCATCGCTTCCATCCCTTTCAACGTCCGGTAGGCGGAAATTCGGTTTTTGAACGCCCCCTTCGGTCCCAGGATTCTTTTAAGTCGGCCATGATCTCCCTCGAGAACGTTGTTCAGGTATTTCACCTGCCGGTGCTCCACCGTCTGGGGGCAGATTCCCTCCGCCTTCAGCTCGGATATTGCCTTGGCCAGAGCTGGTGCCTTGTCGGTGTTGATGACCCGCGGGGACCCGGCTGTCGTATTCGATCGTAGCGTCTTGGCCAGGAAACGCTTGGCCGCAGCCACATTCCGTTTTGGTGAGAGGTAGAAGTCTAAGGTCTGCCCACCGGCGGTAATAGCCCGGTAGAGATAGCACCACGTGCCGCCGACCCGGATATAGGTCTCATCCACCCGCCAGGACCGGGCCTGCCAGTCGGGTACCTGCCGGTACCAGCGAGTGTGCTTATCCAGCTCAGGGGCGTATTTCTGCACCCAGCGGTAGATCGTGGTGTGATCGACTGGCACACCCCGCTCGGTCATCATTTCTTCGAGGTCGCGGTAGCTCACGCCGTAGCGGCAGTACCACCGCACCGCCCACAGGATGATGTCACGGGGGAAATGCCGACCGGAGAAGATGCCCATGGCTCTGATTATTTCACGTCGGTCTTTCTACTGCCCCAACTTTGCAACAGCACCACTTCGAGCCAATTCGGTTGCCTTCGGCGCGGCACAAATCGCACATGGGCCGATCATCAGAAACGAGCGTGGTTCAGCTGTTTTCGCAACTTTGCCGGAATCTGCGCCATCTCTGCTACTTTCACTGTCTCTTCAGCAGCGCACACAGCTGCACCGCTACCCGGAACTTGACTAGTTCAGCGATCGCTGTATAGTTCAGCGCATGCTGACTATT
Organism: Corynebacterium sp. HMSC072A04; assembly: GCF_001809235.1. Lineage (NCBI taxonomy): Bacteria > Bacillati > Actinomycetota > Actinomycetes > Mycobacteriales > Corynebacteriaceae > Corynebacterium > Corynebacterium sp. HMSC072A04. The sequence goes on from NZ_KV796764.1 coordinate 24,083, forward strand.
GCTTCGCGTCTCGACGTGATGAACCGCCTGGGTCGTGCACTGGCCGACCCCACTCGATCCCGGATCATCTTGACCCTGCTCGACCATCCCGCCTACCCGGCGGAACTATCCCGAGATCTGGACCTGACACGCCCGAACGTGTCCAACCACCTGACATGCTTGCGCGATTGTGGGATTGTCGTCTCCGAGCCCGAGGGGCGTCGGACACGATACGAGATCGCCGATCCGCACCTGGCGCAGGCGCTGACCACATTGGTCGATGCCACCTTGGCAGTAGACGAAGACGCCCCGTGCATCGATCCCGCCTGCTCGCTTCCCGGGTGCTACGCAGCTGGGGAGGACGCATGATCCTCACCTCGGTCTTGCAGGCGATAGGCCTGTTCGCGGCTACCAACATCGACGACATCATCGTGCTCTCCCTCTTCTTCGCGCGAGGGGCAGGCCAGCGCGGCACTACCGCCCGCATTCTGGCCGGCCAGTACCTCGGATTCGCGGGCATCCTCGGTGCCGCGGTTCTAGTGACCATGGGCGCCGGAGCATTCCTGCCCTCGACAGCCATCCCGTACTTCGGTCTAATCCCGCTGGGCCTCGGCCTCTGGGCCGCATGGGAGGCCTGGCGCGGAGACGATGAGGACGATGACGACGAGGCCAAGATTGCCGGCAAGAAGGTTGGCGTGGGGACAGTCGCAGGCGTCACCTTTGCCAACGGTGGCGACAACATCGGCGTCTACACCCCTGTATTCCTCAGCGTGGAACCTCTCGCAGTAGTCGCCTACTGCGTTATTTTCCTCGCGCTCGTTGCGGTCCTGGTGGCCCTGGCAAAGTTCGTCGCAACCCGCCCCCCGATCGCGGAAGTGCTCGAACGCTGGGAGGGCATCCTCTTTCCCATCGTTCTCATCGGCCTCGGTATCGTTATCCTCGTCAGTGGCGGAGCCTTCGGGCTCTGACGGAGCAGCAGTGTTCCAAACGGCCCCGACCGGGCGTTATCGGTGGCTCCTATAACGCCCGGAAGGTCTTTTTGAAGCGCTGTCGGGGCGTGTGAATCTAATCACACAGAGTTTACAGAATCCCAGCAATTAAACTTTCGGCTACCCAATTTCACCCGCGGACGCAATGAGACTAGCACCGACGCTTTCCCCAACGCGCCACCGCTTGCGGCGTAGCCCGACCAAGGCCACCGGCTGGTTCTCAAACGAGGACGAAGCCCGTGGCCTAGAGCTCGTGGTCGAGAGCCGAAATTCGGCCTAAAACCGCGTTTAGCCAAAGAAAAATGACCCCTAGAATCCGCCCCTTCCAGCCTTTCTTTGAGGCTGGCGGCTAAGTTAAGAAGTTCGACTGAATTATCTGCGGGACGCTGTTGAGACAGGTTCCGCTGTGCGGCGCGCACGAGCCTTGCAAGCCTTCCAGTGTCACGGGCCAGTGGGGAAGTGGAAGGCAGCTCCGCTTGTATTGCTTGCAGGTGTCCGGCTGCACTGTTGGCGGCGTCTAGTGCGTACTCGTAGTCTCCAGTATCCCCGTGCGCTCCAATAAACAAGGCGCACAGGTGCGTGTCCTAGGCTTTTGGTTAGTGAGCTGACACACAGAAAAAACAAGAAATTAGTCGTCGGTTTTGCAGATGTGAAGCACTCCCCTAAGTCACAAACTCTGGTGTAGTTTTACTGCTTCTACAAAAAGGGTAAGTGCGCTTTTAGATTGTTTGAATTACTGGAGTTTGAACTCTACGAGGTCGACTTCGTCATCGGCAGCTAATCCGGGATAGTGAGTATCTAGCGCTTCCTGAAGCTCGGTGAGAGAGCCAAAACCGTCATTTCTAGCTTGCTTTTCCGATAATTCACTTCGCTGGGTCGAGACAACGGACGTGACCTGTGCAGGAATGGTGACGACCTCTCCGGATTCTTTCTCGAAGACAATTTGGGCACTTCCTTCATGGAAAGGATCATCTACTCGGATGGTTTGTTGCTTTTCTCCGCTACGAATTGATTCCTCGTAGCCTTCCCACATGTAGATGCGCTGCTCTTGTTCTATATCTCGCCAGTTGAATGCGAATGGTAAGAGTTCTTCTACGGTAGGTGCTTCAAGTCCATTGCTTCCGCGCACGATGCACCGGATGGACGGATCAACATCAAAAAGCACCTGGCGGCATTTACCGCAGGGAGGAATAACTTGACCAGTAGGTCCGTATACGGCGACTACTGCTTGGATTGGGTCCTCTGGATAACTAGCAGCATGGTTAGCTAAAGCCGAGACTTCCCCGCAAGGACCACCGAGGAAGTGGTGCGCGTTCAAACCGAGTACGTGTTTTCCTGATTTGGTAAGGAGCGCTGCGGCTACAGTGTGGTCTTCTCCGTCCTGAAAACGCTGTGCATGGGTGGTTGCTTTGGCCAGTAAATTTCGAAGTTCGTTGGTAATCACTCTTTAAGGGTAATAATTGCCAACGCGCTTTATCTATGTGAAGACAGAGATCGTGAACACCGGGGTTTCTGAGATGTACCAATCGCTTACAAAGCAAGACAGGACCATACGAGGACGTTGAGTGGATAGAGCGTCGAGTTTTAAGTTCAATGTTAGCTAAGGGCCTTAT
>NZ_KV796765.1:0-823 GCF_001809235.1 Corynebacterium sp. HMSC072A04
ACGTGTCCACGATCTGCGGGCAACCCCAGTATGTAATTGTCATCGCGCGTAACAACGATCCCGTATTTGAGAGCAGGCGAACTATGCGCAGTAATATTATCGATTGCCCCATCAGCTTCAACCATGTCTAGAAGCGCATACCGAACGCGCGACACAACAGTTAATCCCCCACTTTTGTACTCAGTGACCTCACCTTTCCATCTATCCCCAACGGACAAAGTCAACTCTGGTGTTCTTGTATGTTCACGAAGCGCAACGCTCTTGACTTGATTGCTTGCGGTAGCACCGCTGCGTTCCATAAAGGAATTTTGTTGACGATCAACCTCGCTTACGAGTCGGTCCAATGCAGCGTCAGATAATCCAAGCCGCTCCTTAAACGTCGGATTCACTCCGAAGTTCTTCTCCGCGATCATTCGGGATTCTTCGAGGGAGATTTCCGGTTCCTGCACTGGAGTAGATGGACGGGCTGGGGAAGAGATACTTGTACCAGAGTTGTCCGAACCAGCCCCCTTGCTGCTTCCAGTTGTCACGCCAACGAGGGCACCAACAACAGCGATAGCTGCCAGAATCGCTCCGACTATTTGTTGCATACCGACACGGCCAAAGCCGGGGATCTCAATGCTGGGCATTGCTTAGACCTTTCAAGAGAAAAGAGAACGAGAGACTCTTTAAGTATTTACTCTCTACTCAGACCTGTCAATCGCTTTAACCAGCATAAATAGTGAATTCTGTTACGGGATGCACCTCACGTGGAAGGAATTCGTTGTCCCACTGGTACTTGTAGCAACGAGACTGTTCAGAAGACTGAAATGGTAGCGGTGTG
>NZ_KV796766.1:0-402 GCF_001809235.1 Corynebacterium sp. HMSC072A04
TGTGTTGCAATTGAAAGTCTATTTCTGATTGCGCACGAACCACCCGAGACGTTGCGTATATCGATACCTGGAGCCAATTTGTCAGGGCGGCATTACTTACCCCACCAATGTTGCTCAGTCCTGTTCTCACACAGAGTCGTAGAATGAGAAGCGCGAGTATTTTAGGGTCGCGTTGCTTCGCCGGTTCGCGTTAAAGGACTAGGAACATGGTTGAATTTCTTTTCTTCCTTGCCCCTTCAGTGCTCTATATCCTTGTCCGACGCGGGTCAATCGGGGTGTCTCGAGCTCGGGCAAATGTGGGTTGGCGCTGGGGAAACCTGCAGGCAGCAGCTTTAAGTGTCATCTTGTTCCCTGTGCTGCTTGGAATAGGTTATGGGCCTGACCCCCGGAAAGTAGACACGT
>NZ_KV796767.1:0-32119 GCF_001809235.1 Corynebacterium sp. HMSC072A04
CCGCTACGCACCCCGAAACCGGAAGAGCCGCTTTTCGTTGTACCCCGTACGGGATTTGAACCCGTGTTACCGGCGTGAGAGGCCGGCGTCCTAGGCCGCTAGACGAACGGGGCTCGCTTAGCTGTCCGTTGCGGACTTGCTAAACACTATAGGATCCCCAAAAGGTTGCACAAATCGGCACGTAGAAGCACCTTTTACACAGATAAAATCCCGAACCTCGTTGCCGCTTTCGGCTGCGATGGAAACATTGGCTCTCAAGGCCTGGGCGCGGATCGAATCAGTGGTTATTCCGCTGGCGTGCCGTGGGCTGCTGGGGCCGGAGCACTTGTTAGTCATCGCTAGAGGTTCGGGAGGACACGTGCGCTAACAGCATGTGGTGCAAGGCTCCTACTTCGCTCGAGTGTTGGCTTTAAGAAGTTGTGGATTATGGCGATGCCGCCTAGTACTATCTGCTAGAGTCGCGTCGGCGATAGTGATGATTTTCAGCTTCCGCCATCCGCTCTCCTTTCTGTCGGGAATGCGTTGTACCTGCAGTGTATGACCAGAAAAGGCATACCGGTAGGACTTAGACCAATTGAGCACTGGTTCACCCCCTGGTACTCCTGCGGCCGTCCCGGCTACCTCGCCGAAGATGCAAGCCGGTATGGGGTAGAACCAGACCACTCAGATCGTGCGCGCACCCCACCCCTTTACTTGCCGCTATTGCAACCGTTAGACTTGCACTAGATGCAAACAAGGGAGTCAGGTTATGAACGACGAACTCAAAGTTATTGACGAAGTTCAACAGCGCACCGCCTGGAGGCAGAGCTGGTGGGCGGTAGCACTTGTAGCGCTCGGTATCGGCATCAGTCTTGCGCTAACCAAGCTGTCCTGGTCGTACACACTCGCACTCCTCATACCGACGTTCATTCTCGGCTTCCTCCTCAAGGACAAAATCGCGAACCCCTTCGTGCGGCTCGACCCCAACACGGGACCGAGGAACGATCGCGCCACGTGGTCACGCGTACTGCTCCCCGGCGCAATGATTTTCTCCACCACGCCGACGCCTGATACATGGCCATGGATGATCACCAGCGGGGTCATTGTTTCGGCAGCAACGGCTTGGATGCTCTACGAGAACCGCAACGCGGCCATAAAGGGCGCTAATGCCTAGTAAAGCACCCAACCAATCCCCTGAGCTGGACCCAGTTATCCACCCGATTAACCGCCTCAGAATCTGCGCTGCGCTCTACTCCGCCGGCGCCACCGCAGGCCGGCAAATGAGGTACAGCAAGCTCGCCGAGTTCACCGAGCTCCCCGCCGATACGCTGTCCAAACAGCTAAAGTACCTCGAGGATCACGGCCACATTAGCCGCACCCGAGAGTACGGTTCTACCCGCGCGAAGGATGCCGTGTGGGTCGCGCTCACCGAGGCGGGCACACGGGCTTACGTGCAGCACGTGGAGGCGCTCAAAGCGATGACTGAGGGACTATAGACTGTGCAACCACTGCGTGATGCGATCCCCCAGCTGTGGAAACTCGGTATAGCCGTCATCTTCAAGGAAATGTCCCGCGTCGTGGATGGTGATGAGCATGGCCGAGAGGGCGTCGGCAAGCTGCTGAGTAAGGGCGGGGTCTACTAGGACATCGTTGGTAGACACGAAGACCTCTGTGTGAGCGATGTGTGGCTTGACAGCAGGCACGTCGACGCGAGCCTGGCCAATGAACTCGTCAAGCTCTGGGATGACGCGAAGCTTCTCTACAAACCCAGAGACAATGAAGAGCCCAGGAAGCTCCCACTCGCCCTCCAAGGCCGTGAGATAGTGCAGCAGCGCGGTGCCGCCTAGGCTATGCGTGATGATGCCGGTATTAGCGTTTGGACGCTCAATATCGTTGCGTATCGCCTCTACCCACTCATCGAGCTTTGGAGCGTTCGGTTCCGGCAGCGCGATGGTGTGAACGGTGTGGCCATCGGCGGTCAACAGGCGTTTTAGCCACGGGAACCAGTGGCTGTCAGGGCTGGCTTGGTATCCATGAACAATGTAGAAGTGCATGGTTGCCAATCATACGAAGAAAGAGTGGCAAGCTCATTGTGCTTGCCACTCTTTGAGTGGTACCCCGTACGGGATTTGAACCCGTGTTACCGGCGTGAGAGGCCGGCGTCCTAGGCCGCTAGACGAACGGGGCTTAGAACTGTGACGACTTACTGCAAAGTGTCGCTGCACCTTGCGCAGTTGTCACTGCTGGCCTACCAGGACTCGAACCTAGAATGACGGTACCAGAAACCGTTGTGTTGCCAATTACACCATAGGCCATTATCGCTTCGAACTAGCTCAGGGCTTTAACCCCTCGCTGCTCGCTGCAACGGTTTATAACTATATCCAGCACTACCGATACACACAAATCGCCAGGCCAGAAAGCATTTTCGGGGCGTTAGGAGTGACACCTAACGCCCCGAAATTACAGCTCTGTGAGACTGCCCAGGAGGACTACTCAGCGCTCCACGGCGTGAGCGCCTGAGCAGCCTTAAGGCGAGCCAGCGTGGACTCCTTGCCCAGCAGCTCCATGGACTCAAACAGCGGCGGGGAGACCTGCTGGCCCGAGATAGCTACACGCAGGGCACCGTAGGCCTTGCGGGGCTTGAGGCCGAGGTCGTCGATAAGCGCGGCGGAGAGAACCTTCTCAATCTCCTCCGTCTTCCACTCTCCGAGCTCCTCCAGCTTGGCAATGGAAACCTCCAGCGGCTGCACCGCATCCTCCTTGAGGTTCTTCCGGGCCGCCTTCTCATCCAGCTCCAGTTCGGCGTCCGGCGTGGTGAGGAAGGACATGAGGCCATAGGCGTCGGACAGCGTCTTGATGCGGGTTTGCACCAGATCTGCGGCGAAAGCGAACTTCTCCTCCGGATAGTCGGCCGGGAAGTCGGTGTACTCGGTGAGATAGTCGCGCAGGCGCTGCGCAAAGTCTGCCGGCTCCAGCAAGCGAATGTGATCCGCGTTGATGGCCTCGAGCTTCTTCTGATCGAAGCGAGCCGGGTTCCCCAACACGTCGTGGACGTCGAAGTTGGCGATGAGCTCGTCGACTGAGAAGATGTCCTGGTCCGCAGACAGGGACCAGCCCAACAGCGACAGGTAGTTGAGCATTCCCTCCGGGATGATGCCGTTGTCACGGTGATTGAACAGGTTGGACTGCGGGTCACGCTTGGACAGCTTCTTGTTCCCCTCACCCATCACGAAGGGCAGGTGGCCAAACTCAGGCGTCTTCTTGGCAATGCCGAGCTCCACGAGCGCCTCGTAGAGGGCGAGCTGGCGCGGCGTGGAAGACAGGAGGTCCTCTCCGCGCAAAACGTGGGTAACTCCCATAAGCGCATCGTCGACCGGGTTAACCAGGGTGTAGAGCGGCGCACCGTTCGAGCGCGCCACGACGTAGTCCGGCTGGGTCTCCGACTTGAAGGTCATCTCACCGCGCACCAGGTCGGTCCAGGACCAATCCTTGTCCGGCATGCGCAGGCGCCAGACCGGCTTGCGGCCCTCCGCCTCGAAAGCGTCGATCTGCTCCTGGGTGAGGTCGCGGTCGAAGTTGTCGTAGCCCAGCTGCGGGTCGCGGCCGGCTGCCTTGTGGCGCTCCTGCACCTCTTCGTTGGTGGAGTAGGCCGGATAGACGTAGCCGCCATCCTTCAGCTTCTGCAGGACGTCGGCGTAGATGTCCATGCGCTGCGACTGGCGGTAAGGCTCGTCCGGGCCGCCGACGTTGACTCCTTCATCCCAGCCGAGGCCAAGCCAGTTCAGGGAGTCGATGATGGCCTGGTAGGACTCCTCGGAGTCACGGGCAGCATCGGTGTCCTCGATGCGGAAGATCAGCGTACCGCCAGTGTGGCGGGCATAAGCCCAGTTGAACAGAGCCGTGCGGACCATGCCCACGTGGGGCGTGCCGGTGGGTGAAGGGCAAAAACGGACGCGGACGTCGGATGTTTTTTCAGTCATGCCCACCATCGTAGTTCAGCGCCGCATCGCCGCACCGCCCGCCCCACTTGGGGGTAGTTGAACTCCGTTTCCACTAAGGCTGAGCAGCACCTTTTCCTCACACTTAACGGTACTGGTTTCCATTACCTATAGTGAATTCTCGTTCAAGAACTGAAGAAAGGTCTCCCATCGTGGTTCGTACCCGCTACGCGGCTCTGCTTACGTGCGCCGCACTCCTCGCCTCTCCCGCCACCGCCGTTGCCGGCCCCGACGACGGCAAGCACGTGGCCACCCAAACGCACATCGACTCCCCCAAGGCGTTTTGGGAGGGTAATTCTCTCACCCTCAAGAGCCATTCCGCAGAAAGCAACCACGACCTTGCCGACACGGTCACCTGGGTGGGCAAAGGCTGGGACCAGAACGGAAGCAACCAATACCAGTTCACAGTCCCCGAGGACCCGGCACTTTCCTTCCTCGGAAAGGCTGGCACGACCTACTACATGGCACCTGCCCGCGTACAGGGCAGCCTGGACCCGGTATGGATGGGCTTCGGTGCGGACACCGAGCTGCCTGTCGATGACTTCCGCGACAACATCGCTTCTCTCGACCTCTTAAGCGTCGATGGCCCCGGCGAGGTAGAGATGTTTGGCTACTACCCCGGCCCCGGCGGCCTGCAGCGCTTCTTCGGAACCACCGAGGGTGCCCCGCATTCTGCCTGGCTGACGAGCGGCACGCACACCCACAACTACACCGTCTTCACCAAGCCTGGGCGCTACCAGCTGACCTACCGCACCACCGCGCGCGACAAGGACGGCAAGCTCATCGCTTCCGCACCGACCACCACCTCCATCCAGGTGGGCGGTCAGCGTCCGGCCGCCGATCCAACACCGTCACTCAAGGAGCGGTTCGACAAGGCCACCGCGGGAGATGCCAGCGCACAGAACTACCGGTTGACCATCGCTCCGAAAAAGTCCGGAGACAAGGATGGGGATGAGCGCCTCTCCTCCATCGAATTCACCGGCGGCAGCAACGGCACGCTCACGCTGCTGATCGACGGCTACTTCCTCACCGATCTGCCCGTGAAAGACGGTCAAGCACACTTCGATGAGTTCCTTGGCCCAGAGTCCTCCATGATCCAGGCTGTCTACACCCCGGAGGACGGCAGCCCGCGCTGGATCTCCGAGGAGCTCGCCTACTCAGAGAACGCCGAGCTTTCCACCACCTCGAAGAAGTCTGCGGAGTCCTGGGCAGAGACCACCAACCCCCGCCAGCTCTCCTCCGATCAAGAGGTTTCGGTATCTAACCCGGAGCTGTCCGCGCGGGCCATTCCGGAGGGCGAGGACGCAACACGCATCATCGTTGAGGCCGCCGATAAGAAGCTCGAAGGCTACGTCCATGGTGGCTTCTTCAGCAAGGGCAGCGAGCTTCCCGACGTGGAATTCGACGGGGTCATCAGCAACGGCCGCGCGGAGTTTGTGGTCGGCGCAGACGCAAGCTTCAACGGCAATACCGTGCGCCTGGATATCCTCCCGCACCCGAGCATCAAGCAAGATTCCGGAAGCATCACGCTCACCGAGAACTTCTCCTTTGGGCAGAAATACGAGGGCCGCGGCGCACTCGGCACAACCTCCAAGGCCCCTTCCACCAGCCCGGACAACAACACCAAGCCAGAGGCAGGAAAGTACACCGGTACGTGCGTTGACAAGGCGGTGCTCGACCATGGCCACGTCGATATCGCTGTCACTCGTGACGGCGATAAGTTCCGCACCCGCCTCAAGGATGAGACGGCCATCGTAGACAAGAAGACTGTCGAGCGCCCGCTTGATGACGTTGTCCTCGCCATCCACAACAACGCCCTGCGCCCCCGCCCGGAGGCGCTCAAGGGCAAAGACTTCGACTACCTGGGCGAGGATAAGTTCTTCCTGCTCCCCCAAACCCAAGAGCAGAGCATCATCTGGCCGGGTTATAACACCCAGGCGCTTGACTACCAGGACTACAAAGACGGCACGGTCACCCTCAACATCAAGCCCGTTGAGATGCCCGACGGCGCACAGGTGGGCCTATTCACCACCGAAGGGTTGGGCAAGGGCTTTACTCCCTTGATCAACTCCGCCGAAGGTGACTACTCCATTGAGACCACCTTCGCCTCCCACACCCACACCAACTGGGCGTTTACGAAGCCGGGCATGTACAAGCTCGAGGTCAGCTACTCGGCTACCACTACAGACGGAAAAGAGATCACCTCTGAACCGCAGACGCTCACCGTGGCCGCCGGCGACGCCGCGATCAAGGACTGCGTGAGCGCGAAGGACGGTAACGAGGGCGGAAACAAGGGCGAGGGCAACGACAAGCCCGGCAGCACCAAGCCGAACGACAACAAATCCAGCGGCGAGAAGGACATGAAGTCCTCTATGCCCAAACTCGAGGGTTTGTGGGGCCTCGTGCTTCCCGTTGTCTTGGCCATCGTGTTCCAAGGTTTCCTCAACTTCTACAACAACCACCGCGGCCAGATTGAGTCTCGCCTCAACGGCCTGCTTCATCGCTAGAAAGGACACCGCGTGCACCGCACCACAGAGCTGCACAGAGTCACTGCTGCCCTCTGCGCCATCGCCGTGGCGCTGGCAGTCGTCTTCACAGGCCACCCGGCCACGGCCCGCGCCGATGGCGAGGTTTTCGACACCGGGCACGTTGATGCCTTCTATGTCTCCGCACCCGGCGGAGAGCTCACCTTGTCAATGAAGGAAGACATCACCGGCAGCGGTGTCGTCCGCCCGGGCAACGATGTCACCCTCAAAGTCGCCGAGGAGGCCTGGAGCGAGGCCACCGAGGGCATCGATGGGATTGGCGTACCGACGTATTACCTCCCCCAGACCCAGGACAGTTCGCTGCTCTGGCCGGGATGGGATACGCAGTCTGCGCAATCGGCTGGCTACACCGACATCAACTTCGAGTTCGTTGAGGTCACCGGCCCCGGTGATATCTTCGTCTTCGAAACGGCAGGCTTCGGAGATATCCAGCCTGTCACCGACGCCGGCGCGCTGGACCTGGTGTCCGGGGATGTCATCAACCAGGCCTACCCGGCACACCGACACGTCAACTGGGCTTTTAGCGAGCCCGGTATCTACACCATGACGGTGCAGGCAGAATCCAACGGGGACACGAGTAACCAGGTCACCTATACCTGGGACGTCGGTGACGCAGAAGCCACGCCTCGGGAGGAAGAAACGGTTACGGACCACGGTGCTGAGAGCTCTGCTGAGCCCGACGACGCCGCCCTGGGCGGGGCCTCTTCCGACGAACCTGCTTCTTCTAACTCGGGCTCACGCTCTGGGGGCGGAAGCTCCGGAGGCGCTACCCGCGGTGCGGCGTCGGCTGCGGGAACCAAGGCCGCAGAACAACAGGCACAGGACAAGAATCGAAAAGACCGCACAGAGCGAAAGGAAAGGAAGGAGCGCAAGCCTGCCCGCGTAGCCGACAAAACCACGCCAGCCGCGGAGAACGTGGACACGGTCGCTGCCGCCGGCTATTACGACAGCGGGCAAAACCTACTGCCGTGGGGCATCGGGATCTTGGGCCTTGGCATGCTCGTGCTTGGCTTGGCGCTAGCACGTCTCGCACTCATTAAGGGCCGCGACTAATGCCGCACGGAGTACGCACCCGGACGCACCCCATCGCGCTACTCTCGGCGGTGCTTATTGGCGCGTCCACGCTCAGTGGTTGCGCGAGCACCGCCAATGGGGACGATGCGAAGCTCAAGGTGGTGGCGACGACGCCGATTCTGGGGGACGTCGCCAAGCACGTGGCCGGGGACGACGCCGCGGTGACCACGTTGATTCCCGCGGGCAAGGACCCACACACCTTTGAGCCGAGCTTGCGCTCGGTGCGGGATGTCGCCAACGCGGATGTGCTGCTGGCCAATGGGTTTCTCCTCGAGCCGCAGAACCTGCTGAAGACGCTGCGGGAATCATCGGATGTTCCGGTCACCGAGGTAGCGGACCAAGCGTCCACGCGCGGGGCCCGTCTCGTGCCGCTGGTGGAAAACGTTGCCCTCGATGCCGTCTGGCTGGGGTTGCGTGTGCGCAATGCCCAGCCGGGTACAACGAGCGTAACCATGAGCCTGCTCGATGCCGAGGGGCCGGGCGATGTTGCGGCCTACGTCGTATCCACATTTGGCACGCCCGAAGCACTCTTCAACACGGCTGATGGTCTGGATGAACGCGACGATTCCACAACGCTGCCAGCCAACGCCCACACACACGTCTCGTGGGCTTTCACCAAGCCGGGCATATACCGTCTCACTTTTGGTGCAACGGATAGCTCACCGCAGGAATTCACGGTGGCCGTGGGCGTACAGCCACCTGATGGAATGACCGCCCTGGATGCGGGCCACGTAGATATCACCGCGGACCTGTCCACGGGCGAGCTCGACTTAGAGGATCAAGGCGAAGGTTTCGACCCGCGCACCACGGCGTTGAGCATTCCCAACTCCACCCTGCAGCAGATACCACCGGACCCGGCCTACCGCTTCCTGGGGCGCCCGGGTGACGAGACCTACCTGCTGCCTCAGGCAGTCCTGGGCAAGCACATCCACGGCGAGGTTGACCCGCACCTGTGGCACAACGCGGCCAACGGCATCAGCTATGCCGAGGTCATCGCCGAACAACTGGCCTTGGCGGATCCTTCCCACGGCGCGGAGTATCGGGAGCGCGCTCAGATCTACATCGAGCAGTTGCACGACGCGGACGCGGAGGTGCGGCGGCTCATCGAAGACATCCCGGAGCGCAACCGGCACTTGGTCACACCTCATCACGGCTATGCCTACCTAGAACAAGGTTATGGTCTTGACATTGCGGGATTCGTCACTCCCAACCCGGCCATCGAGCCGTCACCGCGGGACGTCATCGCCCTGCGCCGGACGCTGGAGAATCTCCAACTTCCCGCGGTCTTCGTCGAACCTACCCAACAGGCCAGCGCCGATGTCATCCGTGAGGCTGCCGAATCCCTAGGGATCGCGGTGTGCCCCATCTACGGCGACACTCTCGATGACACCGTCCCCACGTATCTCGACCTCCTGCGATTCAACGCACACTCACTCAACCGCTGCTTAGGCAGCACCACGAAGGAAACTCATGTCTAATCGCACCATCCACACACTAGGCACGTCCCTGGCGGCAACGCTGACCGCTGCGGCGCTGGCTTTCGCCCCGGTGACTGCTTCGGCCGGTGATCTGGCCCAGGTTGTGAGCGCCGATGAAGAGGTAGCCGCACCTGGGACAGAGGCCACCATCGACCACGGTCACGTGGACCTCGGGCTGCTGCTTGTCGACGGGCAGGCCCAGTTCCTCGCCCGCGACGATTCGGCAGCCACGCCGGTATGGCGTGATCCTGCTGACGTGGTCTTCGACGTCGGCGACAATGCCCAACTCACCCTTCCGGAGGACAAAGCCTTTTCCTTTGTCGGCGCCGAGCCCGGATCGCAGGTGTGGGTCGTTCCCCAAACAGAGCAAGCCGACGTGCCGTGGCTGGGCTGGAATACCCAGGCGCCCTCGCTAACGGACAACGTTGACCGCGGCCTCACCATGGAGTTCTTAGGCCACCAGGGGCCGGGCGAGTTCTCCCTCTTCCTGCAGAATGGCGGCTTCGAAGAACCGCAGCTGCTGTGGTCCACCGCGACTGGGGCCACGGACGGTTTCTGGGTGGACCTGGGCACGCATACGCACGCTAACTGGGTATTTAGCGAGCCCGGCATCCACCAGGTTCGGGTGCGCATGAGCGGGCAAGGCGCGGGCGAGAGCGCCGGGAGCGATGTCGCTGCCGAGGCCACGTTAACCTTTGCTGTCGGTACAGGCACCGACGTCGCGCAGGCACACGCCGCGCAGTGGGATCCGAGCGCTGAGTCCTCTGATGCCTCGGCGGGCGCCGCGGTGCCGGTGTGGGTCTGGGCACTCGCCGGTGCGGGCCTACTCGTCCTCGTCGGGGCTGTGTTCGCAGTGCTACGCGCGAAAGGCGGGCGCCGTGGCTAATCCCTTCATCTCAATCAACGACCTGGCAGTGTCGCTTTCTGGCCGCCAGGTCATCGACGGCGCATGTTTCGACGTCGACCCCGGCGAGTTTATTGGGCTTCTCGGACCGAACGGGGCCGGTAAGACCACGCTGATGCGCGCCGTTCTGGGGCTGGTCCCCTTCACCGGCACCATCGACGTCACCACCTCGTTGGGATACGTCCCGCAGCGCCACGACGTGGAGTGGGACTTCCCCATCAGCGTGGCCAAGGCGGTGCTCAGCGGGCGCACGGGAATGGTGGGCTGGTTCCGGCGGCCGGGCCGGGCTGACAAGGAGGCTGCCCGCCGCGCCATCGAGTTGACCAACTTAGAAGAGTTCGCACAGCGCCCCATCGCGCAGCTGTCCGGCGGCCAACGCCAGCGCGTCCTCATCGCCCGCGCTCTGGCCTGCGAGCCTGAGGTGCTGCTTCTCGACGAGCCCTTTACCGGCCTCGACGCTCCCAACACCGAGGAGCTACTCACTCTTTTCCAGAAACTCACCGACCAGGGAAGCAGCGTGGTCATGTCCACGCACAACCTCTCCGAGGCCGCGCATTCGTGTTCGCGCCTCGTGCTCTTTAACCGGGGGATCGTCGCGGACGGACCCGCGGAGGCCCTGCGCCTGACCCCGCAGCCGTGGAGCGAGACCTTCGGAGTATCGGCCTCTTCACCGCTGCTCTCTGCGATTGGGGTGGCGGCATGATCGACATTTCGCTTGTTGAGTTCTTCCAGGACCTGGCCAACCCGCACCTGGACTTTTTGGCCCGCGCGGTCGGCATCTCCATCCTCGCGGCGATCGTGTGCGGGGTGGTGGGGTGCTACGTCGTGCTGCGCGGCATGGCCTTTATCGGCGATGCCGTCTCCCACGCAGTGTTCCCGGGGCTGGCTATCGCTTTCGTGCTCCAGGGCTCAGTGCTGCTCGGCGGCGCCGTGGCGGGCTGCACCGTCGCCGTGCTCATCGCATGCTTCTCCCAGCGCCGCACGGTCCGCGAGGACTCGGTCATCGGTATCTTCTTCGCCGCATCCTTTGCGCTTGGCATGGTCATTATCTCCCGAGTGGAGGGCTATACGGCCTCGCTCACGAGCTTCCTCTTCGGATCGCTGACGGGTGTCTCCCGTGCAGATCTCTACACCGCGTTCACCGTCACGGTGCTCATCGTTGGGGCCGTGGTCTTGCTCGGCCCCCAGCTCACCGCCACGTGCTTGGACAAAGAGACCGCCCGCGCGATGGGACTGCCCGTCTTTGCTCTAGACATCGTGCTCTACCTCTGCGTGACCGGCGCGGTGGTCATCTCTGTGGGCACCATCGGCAACGTCCTCGTGCTCGCCCTACTCATTACCCCGGCGGCCACGGCGCGGCTGCTCTGTGACTCGCTGGGGTCGATGATGATCGCCTCCGCGGCCATCGGTTCGCTCGGCAGCTTCTTCGGCATCTATCTGGCGTGGGCCATCGATCTTCCCGCTGGGG
Organism: Corynebacterium sp. HMSC072A04; assembly: GCF_001809235.1. Taxonomy (NCBI): domain Bacteria; kingdom Bacillati; phylum Actinomycetota; class Actinomycetes; order Mycobacteriales; family Corynebacteriaceae; genus Corynebacterium; species Corynebacterium sp. HMSC072A04. The sequence continues at coordinate 11,448 of NZ_KV796767.1, forward strand.
CGACCATCGTACTGCTGCTTACTGCTTGCTTCCTCGCGGCGTGGGCGCTGTCCCCTCTTCTGCATTCTCGTCGTGCCACGGCGTCCTCCCCGCACCCATCTGAATCAAAGGAGTCCCTGTCCGCATGAATATCCGTCCCCTAACCTTGACTGCTGCCGCCGCTATCGCCCTGAGCTCGCCGACGATGATTGCTTCTGCAGCGCCCGCTGTTGCCGCGGAGCGCGCAGGCGAGTCCTCCTGCGATGCCAGCTCCCTGCATGCCTTTAGCCGCGGACACCAAGACCTCGCGCTGGTGGGAGATTCTGGTAACATCTCCTTCATCGCCCGCGACGATGAGTCCGGCAAGGACTACGATTCCGGCGAGTTCTACGTGGAGGTCGGCAGCAATGCCGCCTTCGATGAGTCAGCCGGAAGCGATATCCCGTCGAGTGGTTGGCAGATCCCCCAAACCCAAGACCCGGCAATCCCCTGGCTTGGTTTCAACACCAGCTACCTCGACCCGGCAACGGCCGAGGGCGCTACCCTGTCGCTAACGCTGCACAGCGCACCGGAAGGCGGACGTATGGTGGGATTCCAAAACTCCCTGGGCGCAGCGCCCACCGTCCTCTTTGATTCGGAAGACCCAGACATCACCTGGAACTACCCCGACCACTTCCACAGCCACACCGGGATCATTTTCACCGAGCCAGGCGCCTATGCCGCAACCTTCACGTTTACGCTCAACGGTGGCTCGGAGCATTCCATCGACGTTCCTTTCCTCGTAGGTGAAGCGGAGCCCGACGAGGTGTGTCAACTGGATTGGGGTGCCAGTGCCGGCGCTGGGCAGGGCTCTGGTTCTGGCAGCGCGAAGAACCGCCCGCAGCAGTTGGCCAAGGAGATCAACGACACCTCTAAGTCCATCGCTCAGTTAGACAAGACGATGGATAAAACCTTCAAGGAGGCCGAGGCCGTCCTCAACGGCGCGCAGCCCTCCACGTCCAGAGACGCCAAAGACTCGAAGCAGTCTGAGCGCTCCGCGCGAAGCACCGAAAAGAAGCCGGCTGCAGATGCTTCTGAAAGAAGCCAACGTCCTGAGACGCAGGGCCAGCGCGCCCCACAGAACGGATCATCCCACACTGTGGAACAACAGAGAGATTCCACACATCGGAACACCTCGAACGGGCGCTCTGCTACTCGCGCGAAAGAGTCCGGGAGTACCGCGGCGCCCAAGAAGGAACGAAGCACCAAGCATACCGCCGCGGCGCAGCGCCCCGCCCCAAGCACGGAGGAACAGCAGGCTGGAAGCGCAAACATCCAGGCTATGAGCTATGGCGCACCGATGGCCGGCTTCTGGGCGGGCTTCCTTGCGGGCATGGGTTCCCTTGCGCTTCTCCTCGGTATCGGGCTGTTCATCGCGGTGCAGTTCTTCCGCCCGCGCAACCGCGACTGGTCCCCTAGGGGCGGTCACCCCGCATAAGGAGTGGATCTGGTTTCGGTAAGAAGGAAAGAAGGAACTAGAGTTATTCCTTATGTGTGAAAACAGACCCTCCACCGCCCCCGACTTCCTCCTGTCCCGCGCGACGGGGTCTGTGCGTACCCAAGGTTCGGCTGCGACCTTCAGCGATGTCGATGCCGCCGTAGCCGAGCTGCGTGCCGGCACGGTCCCGATGATCGTCGGAGCGCTTCCCTTCCACAAGGGAGATCCGGCCGCCTTGACAGTCCCGCGCAGCATTATCCGCGAGGACGGCCCGCTCGAGCCACATGCCTATTACCGCAGCGGCACGCTCAACGCGCGGGTTACCGGTTTCGATCCGGAACCGGAGGAACACCTTCGCCGCATTGAAGCAGCCATCGCCACGATCGAGGCGTCGAAGTTGGACAAGGTAGTCCTCGCCCGCGCCGTTGACATTGAGTTCCACGCCCCTGTCGATCCGCTCCTCGTCGCCGCACGGCTGATCGACCTATCCTCCCATCGCGATGGTTTCATCGCCGACCTCACCCCGGCGGGGCGACCCGGAGCGATGCTCGTGGGCTCTTCCCCGGAGGTGCTCATCAAGAAGCAGGGTTCAACAGTCACGGCCTTCCCCTTGGCCGGATCCGCGCCCCGGCAGTCGGATAAAGCACGCGACATCATGGCAGGTCAGGACCTGCACAATTCCGAGAAGGATTTGCGCGAGCACGCTTTCGTGGTAGATCACATCCGCCGTATTCTGCAGCCTTTGTGCGAGACCCTCGATGCTCCCACGTCCCCGCAGCTCACCTCCACCAATGAGATGTGGCATCTGGGCACCCCGATTGCGGGAACCCTCAAGGATTCTGACATCACTGCGCTCGAGTTGGCCGAGTTGGTCTACCCCACCCCTGCTATTTGTGGCACCCCCACGGAGGCCGCACAAGCGCTGATCGAAACCGCTGAAACCGATCGCGGCTTCTACGCCGGCGCGGTGGGCTGGTGCGATGATTCCGGCGACGGCGAATACATGGTAGCCATCCGGTGCGCCGAGGTGGCCGGCGATGGCCTCTCCGCCCGCGCGTGGGCAGGCGGAGGAATCGTCGTGGACTCCGACCCGACGGCCGAACTTCAGGAAACCACGGCTAAGCTGCGCACCATCTTGCGCGCGCTCAACCTTTAGAGCAGCATCTAAGCGCGCTCAATCGGGTTGGCCAGGCTGCCCACGCCGGGGATCTCAATTTCGATGGTATCGCCCGGCACCATCGGTGCCGTGCCAGCCGGGGAACCCGTAGTGATGACATCGCCCGGCAGAAGCGTGTAGGACTGCGAGATCTCAGCGATGATGTGGCCCATCTTCACAATCATCTGATCCGTATTGGAATCCTGCTTCTGCTCACGCTTGCCATCGTGCGTGAGGTAGGCGTTAATCTTCTGGTCATCGAGATTGATGCAGTCCAGGTCCGTCTCAATCCACGGGCCCAGCGGGCAGAAGGTGTCGATGCCCTTCGCGCGCGCCCACTGGCCATCCTGGAACTGCAGGTCACGCGAAGAAACATCGTTACAAATGGTGTAGCCGACGACGTGGTCGCGCCACTTCTCTGGGTCGATATTCTTCGAGACCTTGGAGATCACGACGGCGAGCTCACCCTCGAACTCCACGTTGGTGGCGAACTCCGGAATCTTGATGGGCGCACCCGGGCCAATGACCGCGGTGGAAGGCTTGATGAAGATCGTCGGCGGCAGGTGCTCGGCAGACTCCTTGAAGACCTCCGCCACGTGGTCGGCGTAGTTGCGGCCGAGCGCTACGACCTTGGTCGGCAGGGTCGGCGCCAACAAGCGCACCTCACTCAGCGGCCACTCGCGGCCAGTGGGCTCCGGCGGCGTAAACGGTGTGCCGGAAATTTCCTTGGCCACCAGCTGATCCAGCGGGGCGTCGGCGGGACCATCGATGATGGCAAAACAGATACCTTCGGTGTGAGCAATTCGTCCTAAACGCATAACGGCCATACTACTCGCAAGGATTTTTAACACACGATCAGGGGTCTGCAGTAAAGGTTGCAAAGGAAGCGTTGTCTATCTCAGCGCTGGACGACGTCCCCCAGGGTCACCGCTCGCGTGCTCCCCCGCTGCGCTAGGTATAGCTCTGCGCAAGCCAGGGCGTCGCTGAGCGCATTGTGGCTGCCATAGCGCGGCAGACCATAGCGCTCACGGACTCGGGGAAGGCGTAGGTCCTCGCCGCGCGGGTAGGTGCCCATGCGCTCCATGTGGCGCCGCTCCAACGCAAAGGTATCCACCACGCTCAGCCGCGGGCGCTCTCCGAACACCGCGCGCGATGCCGCCTCAATGAATCCCACCTCCAGCGCTGAGAAGTGTGCGAGCAACGCGCGTCCCTGCACCGCCTGGCGCAACTGCTCCATGGCGCTCTCCAGCTCCTCTCCGGCGTCGATGACGTTTTGGGTCAGCAGGTGGACATGCGAGTCGTCGGCCACCTGCGCACCGCGCACCACGATATAGCCAGCACCGGATAAGTCGATGGTTCTGCCATTAACCGGAACCCAGCCAATAGAGACGATCTTCCCCGTGCGGGGGTTAAGGCTGGTCGTCTCCATGTCCACGGCCAACAAGCCCACGTCATCAAGGGGTGTGGTGCGCGGGGGCGCGCCCCAGTCCGCCCGGCGGCTCCAGCGATTCCACATCTAGATATTCCTCACCGGGTATTTGGTCGCGAGGGCATTCTGCATCGACTTGATCGCCCGGAAGGCATCGCGCAGGTGCTCGCGTTCCATGCGCCCCAGGCTCTTGGGGCCGATGTTGTAATTGGGCTGCTGTCCCTCGCGCAGCTGGTGGGCTTGGTGTTGGAAGGAGAGGGAGCGTAGGTAATCAAAGGCGTCGAGAAGCTCCTGCGCCCCCTGGTGGCTCACCGCGTTACCGGCGGCTTCTCTGAGACGCTGGCGGGTATCCACCACCGTCGAGCCGGAAGCCAAGGCGAAGAGCCGGGCCATCTGCACGATTCCGGCGGTCCCGCCCTTCTTAATGTCGAGGGTGTTAGCGTAGTCGCCATCGCGTTCCACCACCAGCCCTCTGAAGAAGGTCAGCGGCGGCTCGCGGCGCGCTGCCAAGCTGGCCAGGTGCGCGTGCAAGCGAGTTGCGCCCTTACCCATTTCTACGGCAGCAGTGTGAACTTCCCGGCCCAGCTCCTCGCTGCCATAGAGGACACGGAAATCGAAGAAGATCTGTGCGTTGAGCAGAGCCTCCGGTTGGGGCTCCCGGATCCACCTACGGAAGGTATCGATCCAGTGGGTCCGGGTCATCCGCCATTCTTCGTTCATCGCCATCATGTTGCCGGGGCAGAGAACTTGGCCGGCGTCGGCAAGCCCCTGGCAGACGAAGGAGCTCATCCGCGCGAAGTAGTCGCCGTGCACCGCGGCATCGTAGTCATCAGCGAGAACCAGAGCATTGTCCTGATCCGAGGCAAGCGCCATTTCCCGGCGGCCCTGCGAACCGACGGCCACGAAGGCATACTCGACCGGCGGGGGTCCAAGTTCCTCCTCGGCTAGCGTGCACAGGCGGCGAGCCACGGCATCAGCGGCGAGCGTGACCAGGCTGGAGGCTTCCGCCGGGGTGGAGCCGCGCTCCACGTAACGCCCGGCCAGGCGCGTGGCTTCCTGAAAAGCGCCACGAAGCTCAGCGGCACTGCTGCGCCGTGAGAGATCCGCGGTGAGGTAAAGCGGGTCGTTATGGAGCAGGCGCGTAACGTCCGACTGCGTGACGATGCCCTGCAATGCGCCCTCGGTGACCACCGGCAGGTGGTGGATGCCTCGTTCGGCCATGTGCAGCAGCGCCTCCATGGCGGGGGCATCGGCAGATACCGTCAGCGGGTTGGGCGTCATGATCTCCCCCACCGCCTGGCCAGGATCGCGGTGAACGGCGAGCACGCGGGAACGCAGATCGCGGTCCGTCACGATGCCCTTAAGGCGGGTGCCGTTCTGGTTCCCGGGCTCCACGACGAGGAGCGAGGACACACTCCGGTCAGTCATCATGCCAGCGGCTTCCGCGATCGTGGTGGTGGGCGGAGCGGTGAGCACGTCGGTGCGGATAAGGTCCTGCAGCGGCGTGCGGAGAACATCCGTCGGTGCGGAATCGGACAGCTCGCGGGCTGCTGCTCGGATCTGGCGCGACTTGGCCGAAAAGAACCGTGCGATGTCTGGGTTGCGTTGGGCGCACTCGCTAAAAGCGTGCTGCGGCAGGGTGAAGACCAGACTGTCTTCGACCGCGACCATCTCATAGACGGAAACCGGCTCACCCTGCAGCGTGGAATAGCCAAAGGTCAGCCCGGGTTCGCGCCGATCGAGAAGGACGCCATCCTCTCCCAGAACATCTATTGCCCCGGTGCGGATGATGTGTAGGAACGCGTTCTCCTCCCCGAGCCGGACGGGGACATCCCCGCGGCGCAGGTAGATCATGCTCAGCTGTGCAGACAGCGCGGTGAGCTCTTCCTCCGGCAGGCGGGAGAAAGGCTCGTGCTGGGCGAGGAAACTAGTGACCTCGTCTATTTCGACGCTCATGCGCCAACCATACAGTGCTAGGCGCGCAGCGCGGAGGCGATTCGGTCACCAATTTCGGTAGTCTTCGGCTGCGCATCCCCGCGGGAGGAGACGTCGGCAGCAACGGCCTCCTCGATGCGCACAGCGTTGTCCTCGTCGCCGAGGTGGCGCAGTAGCATCGCGGCCGAGAGGATCGCCGCGGTCGGGTCCGCAATCCCTTTGCCCGCAATGTCCGGGGCAGAACCGTGGACAGGCTCGAACATGGAGGGATTCGCACCGGAGGCGTCAATGTTTCCGGAGGCGGCTAAGCCGATGCCACCGGTAACAGCACCGGCCAGGTCAGTCAGGATGTCACCAAAGAGGTTGTCGGTCACGATGACGTCGTAGCGCGCGGGATCGGTGACCATGTAGATGGTTGCGGCATCGATGTGGTTGTAGTCCACGGTGACCTCCGGAAACTCCTGTGCCACCTCGTTCACGGTGCGCTGCCACAGCCCGCCGGCATTGACCAAAACGTTGGTCTTGTGCACCAGCGTGACGTGCTTGCGGCGGGACATCGCACGCTGGAAGGCATCGCGCACCACGCGCTCAACGCCGTAGCGGGTGTTCTGGGAAACCTCCGAGGCCACCTCGTGCTCAGTGCCTTCGCGCAGCGTGCCGCCGTTTCCGCAGTACAGACCTTCGGTGCCCTCACGGACAACGACGAAGTCGATATCGCCCGGGTTTGCCAGAGGCGAGGTAGACGTCGGGTACAACTTGGAGGGGCGCAGGTTAACGTGGTGGTCGAGCGCAAAACGCATCTTCAGCAGCAGGCCGCGCTCCAAGACGCCGGGCGGAACCTCACCCGGGGCGCCAATCGCACCGAGCAGGATGGCGTCGTGCTCGCGCAGGGAGGCCAGGTCGGCGTCGGTAAGCAGCTCTCCGTTGCGCAGGTAGCGTCGAGCACCCAGGTCATAGTCGGTCACCTCGATGTCCTCGCGCACCGCGCGCAGAACCTTGAGCGCTTCCGCGGTTACCTCGGGGCCAATGCCGTCGCCGCCAATCACTGCAAGTTTCATTTTGTGGGATTCCTTTCTCACATATTGGATACTTGAGAGAGTACCACCCTCGTGCCCTCCATGAAGCCGAAACCCCCTGAAGAACCATGGCTGGCTCTGCAGGGGGGCGGTGGACTCCACTCAGGTGCGGTGTGGATTAAACATCCAAATCGAGCTGGTGGCAGGTAGCCCCCAGCGCCGAGTTGATCTCCTCGACGAGCTCCTCTGGCACCTCGCGCTCGACGCGCAGAATGAGCACAGCGTCGGAGGCGTCCTTACCCTGGGTCAAGGCGGCGGCGACAATGTTGATGCCGGCAGAGCCCAGCTTGGTACCCACGGTACCCAGCGCGCCCGGGGCATCCTTGTAGGAGAAGAAGAGGTTGCGGCCGGTAGCGCGCATATCGACGCCGCGGCCGTTGATGCGGATAATCTTCTCCACCCCGTCAATTCCGGTCAGGGCACCGGTCAGCTGCGATACCTTGCCGTTGGGGCCAATCACCCTGACGCGCACCGAAGAGCGGTGGCCCTTCGACTCCACGTTGGTCTTCACGTCCACGGTCACGCCGCGGCTTTCGGCGATCTTCATTGCGTTAACGAAGGTGACAGCCTCCGAGACCACGCTGGAAAACAGTCCGCGAACAGCAGACAGACCAAGAGCCGAGACATCCTCGTTGGCCAGCTCACCGCAGGCCTCGACCTCCACGGCAACCGGTGCAGCATCCAGCAGGTTGCCGGCTACCAGGCCCAGCTTGCGGGTCAGGTCCAACCAGCCGGCGACTTCCTCGCCGACCCGGCCGCCTTCAACGTTGACGGCATCCGCGACGAACTCGCCGGCCAGTGCCTTCAACACGGAGGCGGCGACATCGGTACCGGCGCGGTCCTGCGCTTCGACCGTGGATGCGCCCAAGTGCGGGGACACGGTAACTTGCGGAAGCTCAAACAGCGGGGAATCGGTGCAGGGCTCGGAAGCATAGACGTCGAAGCCTGCGCCGCGGTGGTGGCCAGACTTGATGGAGGCAGCTAGCGCCGCTTCATCGACGAGGCCGCCGCGGGCGGCGTTAATGATGATCTGGCCCTTCTTGGCCTGCGCCAAAAGCTCGGCATCGAACATGCCGGCGGTCTCCGGGGTCTTGGGCAGGTGGATCGTCACAAAGTCAGAGCGGGACATGAGCTCCTCAAGGCTCACCAGCTCCACGCCCAGCGCCGCCGCACGGGCCGGGTTGGCATAAGGATCGTGCGCGATGATGGTGGTCTCAAAGGCCGCCAGGCGCTGGGCAAAGAGCTGGCCGATGTGGCCGAAGCCCACGATGCCGATGGTCTTGCCATAGATCTCGACGCCTTTGAAGGACGAGCGCTTCCACTCGCCTTGGCGAAGAGACTGATCCGCCGCCGGCACCTGGCGCGCGGTGGCCAGGAGCAAGGCGATGGCCTGCTCGCAGGCGGAGTGGATGTTGGAGGTCGGTGCGTTGACAACCATGACTCCACGCTCGGTGGCGGCTGGGATGTCAACGTTGTCCAAGCCAACGCCGGCACGGCCGACGATCTTCAGGTTCTCTGCGGCGGCCAAAACCTCCGCATCCACGGTCGTGGCGGAGCGGACGAGGAGCGCATCGGCCTCAGGCACTGCGGCGAGAAGTTCCTCGCGGTTTGGGCCATCAACCCAGCGAACCTCAACGGTGTCCCCGAGGGCATCAACTGTGGATTCGGCAAGCTTATCGGCGATAAGTACGACCGGCTTCGACATAACTTCCTTTACTAGTCAGAATTGGAGATGCCGAGAAGTGTAGTTTATTCTTTCCAGCCCTGAGTGATTTTATGCGTGAATTCTGTCACTGAACCGAATTCCGGTCCGAGGGCCACGATAGGCCCCTCCGATAGCCCTGCGGTTATCGCCGCGCCGGCCTTCGTCGCCGACGGATCTGGCTCGGTCATGACGAAGACCGTGCCACCGTAGGCGGTGGCGTTGACCACGTTGGCTAGGGGGCTTTCCGCGGTCGCCACAATCACCGGCGCCATTTGTGCGTCGCGGCGCGCCTGGGCCGGAATGGCCGGCATCTTTTCCTTCGTTATGTGCTGCGGCAGGGGCTCCCAGGCGGCCTTGAGCTCCGTTTTCGTAGAGGAATCCAAGCGTGCAATGTTGTCAACCATGCGCTCACGGCTCATGACCACCTTCGACGTGAAACGAAAAGCGGTGTACTCCCCCAGCGCCTTGGTGTTTCCTGGGTCGTGGATAACTTCACGTTGCCCGTTCTGGCTAGCCCACGGAACGTTACCGATAACGAGGAGCTGGTCTACGTCGAGATCAGCGAGCAGCTGTGAAATCTGCGGGCGAATCGACGCATCGTACGTCACCATGGGCACGCGCTGCGATACGCTCAGCGTCGCGGCCCGCAGGGCGGCGGCATCTGAGTCTTCGGCCAAGATCAGCGTATTGCTTTCCTTAAAGAACAAGCGCGCGGAGTCAATTCCCCAGTGGTCCTCAACCACCGTAATCTCGTTGGCGAATTGCGGGTCAATGAGCCGCAGACGATTCTCTTCGCTCGCGCGGGCCAGGTCGATGTCCGCCTCGGGGAGGGCGGTGATGTCCTGCGTGAGGATCGGCTCGCCCCGCCCCAGCGAGGAACAGCCCGCAGCGCCTAGGCCCGTCACGACTAGGAGCAGCGCTACAGGCACGACCTGTAGCGCACGTGGAGAAGGAACCTTAACGCGCAAAGGCCTGCGGGCCCTCCTCGCCGCCAGAGAGGTTCGCCTCATCCACGTCGCGCACTACCTGCTTGTTGAGTGCGTATTCAACGATGCCGACGAAGCGCTCGCGGCGATCGGCGAAGAACTGGTGCGCGGTCTTCGCAGTCAGCAGCTCCGGATCTAAGTCGTGGGAGGCCAACACACTATCGAACTCGGCATCCTCCATGATCGACTTTGACTGCACGCGCGGCAGGTAGCGCTCGGGCGAATGCCCGTCCAGAACCACCTCGGTGCGCTTGCCCATCGGTGTGCGGTTGAGCACGGAGTTCGCCAGCACGCCACTGATACCGTGGCGCTCGCACCAGCGAAGCGGGAAGACCGGGAAGAATCCCGGCTGCAGCTCCTCGAAGCTATGGCGGTTGAAGGGGCGCCCCGTCCGCCAATCCTTGGCGCCGCGGGCCATGAGCAGAGCGTAGAGGCCGTGCCATACGCCGTCGTTCTCCCCCACGGACAGCAAGCGGGACTCGCGGAAGGAAGCATCGCGCACCGTCTTCGGAACGCTCTCGGTATCGCCGGCAACCCAGCTGGTCACCTCGTCGACATCACGGGCAGCGCGCAGCTTGACGGCCGAGGAGCCGTAAAGCTCACCGAAGACACCGCTCCAGAACCACTGGTTGAGGCGGTCCCAGGATTCCTGGCTGGATAGCACGCCCTTCTTCTCAGCCAGACGTGCCAGGATGACCGCCAGCGGGATGATCTGCTCGGAATAGGGAACCTGCTCTAGGGACAGGATGCAGCGCTCAGCCAAGAACTCGGCGACCTCACGGAAGGTAATCACGAGGGTCTCCGCGGCCTTGCGGTACTCAGCGAGCGTCAGTTGCAGGATGTCTTCGCGCTGACCACCAGCGTTGCCCTTCTCCCCCGACACCAGCAAAGACACGGCCGAGAGGAACTCGTTGCGGCCAATGCCGTCGAGCGCCGGGAAGGAACGCAGCTGCTTCTCGACGGCCGCCCAATCCTCCGCCAGGTGGAAGTCCGGGTCTTCGGAGGCAAAGACAGCCGTGAGCAGATCGAAGACATCCATCTGCAGACCAGCCGAATTTACCTGCGCAAAGATCGAGCCGATACCGGCGCTTGCCGTCTCCCGGGAGAGGCGGATCATCGGCACGGTGTAGCCGGACAGCGGGCGCAGGATGCGGTTGTTGAAGGCTGCAACCACATCACGGGTGGCACCATCGTTGGCGGCTGCGAGCTCGAAGAGCATGCTGGTGCCTTCCTCGATCAACAGGGCTGAGACCGGGATGCAGCACTCTTCGATTGCGGCTTCGCGGTTGTTCAAGGAACCTTCGATATCCGGCGCGAAGTGGGAGCGCAGCTCGCCATGCTGGTTGACGGCGAAGACGGCCTCGTCCGGCATGATGTCCTCCGAGGTCGCTATGCGCAGGTCCACGTAGTACTTGCGGGAGACCTTCTTGGAACGAAAATCAGTGGTATCGACGAAGCCCTCGCCGCGGAAGCAGTGATACAAGGTGGTAAGGCGCTGCTGCCCATCAAGCAAGAGCAGGCCCGGGTTCACCCCGGTATCCGGAGCCCCAGCCAATGGGCGGGGGCGAAAGCGCATGGTTTCGTTGCGGGTATCCAAGGCCATAAATGCGCCGAGCGGGTAGCCGCGCAAGACGGTGACGATCAGCGATCTAATGCGGTCCTCATCCCAGGAATAAGAGCGCTGGAAGTCAGGCAGCTGAATATCACCGCGATCGATGCGAGCGAAAAGGTCATTAAGGTCATAACTTGGCGTAGAGAAACCCATGGCCTCGAGCCTACCGCCAAATGTGGGAACGTGCCCGTTTGTGCGCGAACATCACATTGCGGGCACCAAGCCCCGGGTAATGAAAAATCCCGCCAGCCGGTGGCCAGCGGGATTACTCAGATCCAGTGCGATTTATGCAGTTGCATCCAGCGGGTTCTTGACCCAGCTCATAAGATCGCGCAGCTTCTCACCAGTCTTCTCGATCTCGTGATCGTTGTAGCTGGCGCGCAGCTCCTCGAGCTCCTTGTTGCCGCCCTCAACGTTGGCGATCAGGCGCTTGGTGAAGGTTCCGTCCTGAATGTCGGACAGGATGTCCTTCATGCGCTGCTTGGTGTCAGCGTCGATGACGCGCGGACCGGAAATGTAGCCGCCGAACTCTGCGGTATCGGAGACCGAGTAGTTCATGTTCTTGATGCCGCCCTCGAACATGAGGTCAACGATGAGCTTCAGCTCGTGCAGGCACTCGAAGTAGGCCATCTCCGGCTCGTAACCGGCTTCCACCAGCACCTCGAAACCGACCTTCACGAGCTCCTCGGTACCACCGCACAGAACGGCCTGCTCACCGAAGAGGTCGGTGACGGTCTCGGCTTCGAAGGTGGTCGGGATAACGCCGGCGCGGGCACCGCCGATGGCCGCGGCATAAGACAGGGTCAGCTCGCGGCCCTCGCCCTTCGGATCCTGCTGGGTCGCGATCAGGCAGGGCACGCCCTTGCCGTCGACGAACTGGCGGCGGACCAGGTGGCCCGGGCCCTTCGGCGCAACCATACCGATGGTGATGTTCTCCGCCGGCTTGATCAGTTCGAAGTGAATGTTGAGGCCGTGGCCGAAGAACAGAGCATTGCCGTCCTCCAGGTTTGGCTCAATGTCCTCGGCGAAGATGGTCGCCTGGGACGTATCCGGGGCTAGCAGCATGATGACGTCAGCCCACTTGGACGCCTCAGCGTTGCTCAGGACCTTAAAGCCAGCCTCTTCCGCCTTCTCGCGGGACTTGGAACCCTCGCGCAGGCCGATCGCCACCTCAACGCCAGAGTCACGCAGGTTCATTGCGTGGGCGTGGCCCTGGGAGCCATAGCCAATGATGGCGACCTTGCGGCCCTGGATGATGGACAGGTCGGCATCGGAATCGTACAGAGTCTCAATAGCCATGTTGTTGTTCCTTCTCTCTGTGGTTCGTTGTCACTACTCAGTGAATAGTGACGTGGTCTACTGAATTTGTATCACATTTTGGGACAAGATGCCCACAATGTGAGATTATTTATTTGCTCGGTGCCATCGCCTTCGGGCCACGCCCCAGCGCGACGTTTCCGGACTGCACCAGCTCACGGATACCGAAGGGCTCGAGGACGTCGAGAAGCGCCTGCAGCTTGCCCGGCGTACCGGTGGCCTCCACCACCACGGACTCCGGCGATACGTCCACGATGCGGGCGCGGAAGATGTTCACCGAGTCGACCACCTGGGGGCGGTTCGAGTTATCCGCGGCCACCTTGACCAGCATGATGGCGCGGGCAATGGTGTTTTCTTCCTCCAGCTCCACCACCTTGAGCACCGGAACAATCTTGTTGAGCTGCTTCGTCACCTGCTCGATGACAACCTCGGAGGCGTCCACAACGATGGTCAGGCGGTTGATCCCCTCGGTTTCGGTCCGCGCGGAGACCAGCGAGATGAGGTTGTAGCCGCGGCGGGTAAACATACCGGTCACGCGGGAGATGATGCCCTCAATGTCCTGGACCCGCACGGACAGGATGTGTCGGGTGATGTCGTCTTTAGCCATTGTTCTTAGGCCTCCTCGAGGGATTCGTGAATGTCGGCCGGATCCTCGGCCGCGGACTCGTTTTCATCAAACAGCGGGCGCAGGCCCAGGGCGTACTGAATTTCCTCATTGGAGGCGCCGCCACCAATCATCGGCCACACCTGGGCATCCTGGCCCACGATGAAATCAATGACCACCGGGCGGTCATTGATTGAGCGCGCGCGCTCAATCGCGGGGCCAATCTCTTCTGCCGTGGTGACGCGAATGGACTCGCACCCCAGGGCCTCGCTGAGCTTGACGAAGTCCGGGACGTACTCATCGTGCTCACGCAGCTTGGTATGGGAGTACTTGTTCTCATAGAAGAGCGTCTGCCACTGGCGCACCATGCCCAGGTTTCCGTTATTAATGACAGCCACCTTGATGGGGAATCCCTCCACCGCGGCGGTGGTGAGCTCTTGGTTGGTCATCTGGAAGCAGCCATCGCCGTCAATCGCCCAAACCTCACGCTCCGGGCATGCGGCCTTAGCGCCCAGCGCTGCGGGTACGGCGTAGCCCATCGTGCCGGCACCGCCGGAGTTGATCCAGCTGCGCGGGTGCTCGAAGTCGAGGAACTGTGCCGACCACATCTGGTGCTGGCCGACGCCCGCGCAGTAGATAGCCTCCGGCCCCACGATGGAGCTGAGCTGCTGGATGACCTCCTGCGGATTGAGCAGCCCGTCCGACGTCGGCTCGAAACCGCGCGGGTAGCGGCGCTGCAAATCTCCCAGGTACTCCATCCAGTCACCGAGGTTCGGGGCGTCCAACTCCGCGTCATTGGCATAAGCCTTGGTCAGGCGCAGAAGCACCTCGCGGGCATCACCCACGATGGGAACAGCTACCTCACGGATCTTGCCGATCTCGGCCGGGTCGATGTCGGCGTGGATGACCTCGGCGTGCGGAGCAAAGGTATCGGTATCACCGGTCACGCGGTCATCGAAGCGCGCGCCCACGGCGATGATAAGATCCGCGCGCTGCAGCGCCGCCACCGCCGGCACCGTGCCGTGCATGCCGGGCATGCCCATGTGCTGCGGGTGGTTATCCGGGAAGGCGCCGAGCGCCATGAGGGTGGTCACCACCGGGATGCCGGTCAGCTCAGCAAACTCGCGCAGCTCGCGGGAAGCCTCCGCCTTAATGACGCCGCCGCCAACATAGAGCACTGGGCGTTCCGCGCGAGCAATGCGCCGAACAGCCTGCGTGATCTGGCGCGGGTGCGGGGTCGTGGTGGGCTTATACCCCGGCAGGTCCGGCATGACTGGGCCGGAGTACTCCATCAGGGCGTTCTGGACATCCTTCGGGATATCCACGAGGACCGGGCCCGGCCGTCCGGTGGACGCCAGGTGGAACGCGGCAGCAATAGCTCCCGGGATGTCCTCTGCCTTGGTGACGATGAAGTTGTGCTTCGTAATCGGCATGGTCACACCGCGGATATCGGCCTCCTGGAAGGCGTCGGTGCCCAGCAAGGAGCTGCCCACCTGACCGGTGATGGCCACGACCGGCACGGAGTCCAGGTTGGCGTCCGCCAGCGGGGTCACCAGGTTGGTAGCACCCGGACCGGAGGTGGCAATCATGACGCCTACCTTTCCGGATGCCTGGGCATAACCTTCGGCGGCGTGGCCGGCCCCCTGCTCGTGGCGGGTGAGCACGTGGCGCAGCTTCGTGGATTCAAAGAGGGCGTCGTACAGCGGAAGCACGGCGCCGCCCGGAATGCCGAAGACAAGCTCGGTGCCCAAATCTTCGAGGGTACGGACAATGGCGTGTGCGCCCGTGATGCGCTCGGGCGCCCGCTGTGGCGGAGTGGAAGCTGTCACGGTTGTTGTGCTCCTTCAGTGGGGATGGATATCGGAGAGATCATCCAACTAATAACGCCCCCGCTGTCCTTCCTGGGTGTGAAGGTAACGGGGGCGCTTGCTGGTCGACGTCACTAGTGGACTCGCTACGGCTCGCGCCGCCCGGGTACTACTACGAGGTGAAGTCGAATAATGATCATGGGCTAAACTGTACACTGATAGAAACGCCACCGCAGGCATTTACCCCCATTTTTGGGATCTTTTTCTCATTTTGCGAGATTGCACAGGTGGGGCGGTTCGCCACCGCGCCACGCTGTCAATTACGATGACCCACTATGACGTCCTCACACCCGCAGAACGCATCTTCTCGCGCCGAACACCCCACGGCCGAAACGTTCAAGCCCACCCGCGAACACCTCCTCGGCATCGGCATCCTCGCCGCCATCGCTTTTCTCAGCATTGGCTGGGCCCCGAAATACCTCTTCTGGATCCTCATCTTCCCGGTGTTGGCCATCTGGTGGGTCCTGCGGGCCCACACCACCGTGGACGCGAAAGGCATCCACATCACTTATGGCTTCCGCGGCCCCAAGGACATCGCGTGGAAGGACTTTAAAGGCATCGGATTCCAGCGCTCGAAGGCCTACGCTCGCACCACCAGCGGCGACAACCTCAACCTGCCGGGCGTGACTTTTAACTCTCTCCCCCGCCTTGCCGCCGCTTCCAACGGCCGCATCCCCGACGCCCTGACCGCTGGCCGCGAAGCCGCCGATGACAAGGTCGTCATCGTCCACCGCGATGGCCAACAAATCCTCCTTACCAAGGAGGAATACGCCGAGTACCTCAAGAAACACCCCGAACTGAAGGATTAACCATGTACCCTCTCCGCTCCAAAGTCACCACCGTTGGCCGCCAGGCATCTGGTGCCCGCGCACTGTGGCGCGCTACCGGCTCCAAGGAGAGCGACTTTGGCAAACCAATTGTCGCCATTGCCAATTCCTTTACCCAGTTCGTCCCCGGCCACGTCCACCTCAAGAACGTCGGCGACATCGTGGCCGACGCCGTGCGCGAGGCCGGCGGCGTGCCGAAGGAGTTCAACACCATTGCTGTTGACGATGGCATCGCCATGGGCCACAGCGGCATGCTCTACTCTCTGCCGTCGCGGGAGATCATCTCCGATTCCATCGAGTACATGGTCAATGCCCACACTGCCGACGCCCTGGTGTGCATCTCGAACTGCGACAAGATCACTCCGGGCATGTTGAATGCCGCGCTGCGCCTCAACATTCCCACCATCTTCGTCTCCGGTGGCCCGATGGAAGCCGGCAAGGCCGTTGTCGTTGACGGCGTGGCACACGCACCGACGGATCTGATTACGGCCATTACAGCGTCGGCCAGCGATGCCGTCTCCGATGAGGGCTTGACCCGCGTGGAGGAATCCGCCTGCCCCACCTGTGGTTCCTGCTCCGGCATGTTCACCGCCAACTCCATGAACTGCCTCACCGAGGCACTCGGCTTGGCCCTTCCGGGCAATGGCACCACGCTGGCTACCCACAGCGCCCGCCGTGATCTCTTTGAACAAGCCGGCCGCGCCATCGTGGACTTGTGCCGACGCTACTACGGCGAAGAAGACGACGCCGTTCTCCCGCGCTCGATTGCCACCAAGGAAGCCTTCAGCAATGCCATGGCTCTGGACATGGCTATGGGTGGTTCCACCAACACCATCCTCCACACGCTGGCCGCCGCGCAGGAGGGCGAGGTGGACTTCACCCTCGAGGACATCAATGAGATCTCCTACCGCGTACCTTGCCTGTCCAAGGTGGCCCCCAACGGCACTTACCACATCGAGGACGTGCACCGCGCCGGGGGCGTCCCCGCTATCTTGGGCGAGTTGCGCCGCGCGGGCCACTTGAACCTCAAGGTCCACACCGCGCTCTACGACAACGCCGAGGAATGGCTTGATGATTGGGATATCCGCGGCGGCAAGGCCACGGAGGCCGCTCTCGAACTTTTCCACGCCGCACCCGGCGGTGTACGCACCACCGAGCCATTCAGCCAATCCAACCGATGGGATGAGCTCGACACCGACGCTGCCAATGGCTGCATCCACGACGCCGAGCATGCCTTCTCCTCCGACGGTGGCCTGGTCGTCCTGCGCGGCAACCTCGCTCCCAACGGGGCCATCGTCAAGGCTGCTGGCGTGGAGGAAGAACTCTGGACCTTTACTGGTCCCGCCCGCGTGGTGGAGTCCCAGGAAGAGGCTGTTTCCATCATTCTCAAGAAGGAAGTCCAGCCCGGCGATGTCATCGTCATTCGCTACGAGGGACCAGCCGGCGGTCCCGGCATGCAGGAGATGCTGCACCCAACCTCCTTCCTCAAGGGTTCCGGTTTGGGCAAGGCCTGCGCCTTGATTACGGATGGCCGCTTCTCTGGCGGCACCTCCGGCCTCTCCATCGGTCATATCTCCCCTGAGGCAGCCCACGGCGGCCTCATTGGACTGGTCGAAAACGGTGACCCCATCACGATCAACATTCGCGAGCGCCAGCTCTCCCTCGACGTGGACGAAGAGGTCTTGGAACGCCGACGCGCCACCGAGGAGCAGCGCGAGAAGCCCTGGACGCCGAAGGACCGCAACCGCCCGGTCACCAAGGCTCTGCGCGCCTACGCCAACATGGCCACGTCCGCTGACCGTGGTGCGGTGCGCGTGGTGGATGGCTACGTCAATTAGAGTATGGGGCGATGAATTTCGCCACTAACGCCGCAAGGCGCACACTCCTGACCGCCGCCGGGCTCATCATTGGCCTGGTGGGCGTCATCCGCCACGTCCTCCACACGGACTTCCCGGTGGACATGATCATTTACCGAGAGGGCGTGCGCGCCTTCATGGAGGGCCGCTCGGTCTACTCGGAGCCCATGTACGCCGGGGATTTGGCGCTCCCCTTTATCTACCCGCCCTTCGGGGCGCTGGTCATGGTGCCGCTGACTGCCTTTGATTGGATGAGTGACGCCCTCGCGGGCGATATCATGATCGTCCTCTCGGACGCCCTCGTCTTTGCCTGCCTCTACGCGATCTTCCGCGCGCTCAAGGTGCCGCACCTGTGGCCCACCGTGGCGATCGCGTGGGCCGCGGCCATGTTCTTTGAACCCATCCGCCTCAACAACGGTTTTGCACAGATCAACATCGTCATCATGGCGCTGGTCATCTTCGATCTGGTCCCGCGCAAGCGCAAGCTTCCGCAAGGCTGGCTGATAGGACTCGCGGCGGCCATCAAGATCACCCCCTTGGCCATGCTGCTCTACTTCCTGCTGCGCCGCGAATGGAAGCCGATCCTCACGGCCTTCGCCTCCGCCGTTGTGGCCACCTTGCTGGCCGCGGCCTACCGCTGGGAAGCCTTCGTCGAGTTCTTCACCTCGAAGCTTCTCGATATGGGCTCGGGCGCGGATTTCGGCGTAGCTACGAACTATCAGTCCAACTCCTCGCTCAAGGGCGTCATCCAGCGTCTCTTCACATCCCAGGAGGCGATGGACAACCACGGCATGCTCATCAATGCGCTGTGGCTTCTCGCGGCGCTCGCGATCATCGGCCTTGGCTCAGCCCTCATCCTGGCGCAAATGCGGCGAAGCCTGCTTGTCGATGCCCACCTCACCACCGCCACCATCATGCTGCTCATCTCGCCTGTTTCGTGGTCGCACCACTGGGTGTGGCTGTCGCTCATCGTGCCGGTTCTGGTCTACCGCGCCTGGTCCTGGCGCAATTCCACCTGGGTCGCCGGCAGCCTGCTGGCTGTACTCGCCGCTTGGGTGGGCATGCTGCTGACCGTTCCGCCGAAGTGGTGGTTTGGTGACAGCATCGATGTCCACGCGATGCCGCTGTACCAGAAGTTCTTGGTCGATGACTTCGTGTGGCTGGCACTACTCAGCTGGATTCTCTACGCCATCTGCCTCAAGGCTCGAGGCACTCAATCCGACAAGCCACATACTGAGCTCGCTGCGGCCCAAACCAACTAAGCCCCGAAACGCAAAACTGCCTGTTCTGCCAAAGTTGTTCGCCGCGCCTGCGGCGGGCTCAGGTGGTGAATGCATCTATACAGCTAGGAGGTTGTGTAGATGTTAGGCGATAGAAAGCTACGTGAGCGGTATGTGCAGGCGTATCTGCATGATGCGCGTCCGATGTCGGTGATCCTCAAGGAGTTGGGGGGGCTCGAAGGCTACGGCGAAGGTGTGGCGCCAGGCTGAGGGCCTTAGCCGTGGCAAGCGCCGTCGGAGCCTGAATGAGGATAAGTACAAAGATCAATACCAAAAGATCATTGCTATTGTAGAAAGCGGTCGGTCTGCGCATAGTGCACTGAAAGAGACAGGTTTCCCACAGACCGCTTACCGATACCTTGCGCAAGACGGTATCGAACTCGCCAATACCAGTCGCGGTGGAGCCATACAACACGAGCGGGATCGCATTGCCCAAGCTTTGAAACTTGTGGATGCTGGCAAAAGCTATAAACAGGCCGGCCAGGTTGTTGATCGCTGCACTGCCACGGTGAAAACGTGGCACCATAATCGCATGTATGGGCGTTGGGTACTCAATGATCATCCCACTGAATCCGAATCGAAGGTAGGACGCGGAAAGCGTCTTATCCGCCATGACCGAATAGCGATAGCCTATCTGCTTGATCAGGGTCTTACTCACCGTGAGATTGCAGCCCACCTTGGCCGGAATCAGTCGACGATTAGCAGGGAAATCGCCCGGGGGATGACTGAGCATGGCTACGATGCCCTCGTGGCGCAAAAGCGGGCTGTAGACCGTTTAGCCAGGCCTAAACCCCGTAAACTCGATACCAACCCGCAGTTGCGGGCCTTTGTCATCGAGGAGTTGAACACGAAGTGGTCACCTTCCCCTTGGCTGCTGAGCCCTGCCCCCCCTAGGAACAAAACTCGGGGCACTTCAATCTACGAGCGTTACTAGTAGTACTTCGTTACTTCTGTGTGGAGCTGTGATCGATAAATTGGCAGGGGATATACACCTAATTAGGGGTGATTTTACAACTGTTAGTTTCCTAATAGGAATTATCTGTTACTCTGGGTAAGGAGCACCTAATATGCGTGTTTCCCTCGTCACGGATAATCGTTTTCACGAAATTTACAGGAGTTCTTATGCGCAATCGCGCCACAAGATTCATCATGGCTTTATCTACAGCAGCAGTTCTCGCATTTGGTTTAATCATTCCACCAAGTGCTGCTGCCCAAAACCTGGGGAATCTTACCCCCTTGCCCGCATCAACAATTGACTTAGACGCTGAAATTCGCGTAGACACCAGTGATGTCACAGATGAGGACATCATGAATGTTCAAGACGAGATCAAGGTGATGAACGAGTCCGCCGACCCGTACGGTTACTTCGCATCCCTGTCAGCTAATGAACAACGCGCAATCATTGCTGCAGTTGAACGTGCCAGGGTCACTGACATCAATCCTCAGGTAGCGCCTTTTGCGACCACCCAGTCGGACCCCTACCGGATATATATCCAGGGCCTTGAAATGCTGTCCTGCATCGCGCTGGTCGATGTAGTATCATGCGGCATCGCCAATCAGGCAGC